>DATIMX010000531.1:0-17611 GCA_035474935.1 Geodermatophilus sp.
GAGCACGACGACGTCGACGCCATCGACCTCACCGGGGCCCCCGCCGACCGCGCGATGGAGCTCGAGCGCCTCGCCGCGGGCAGCATCAAGCGGGTCGTGCGGCCGCCGGCCGAGGAGCCGGACTGGTCGGCCGACCCGGGCCTGACCCGGCTGACACCGTTCCTGGAGACCAAGACGGTCTGGCACCCCATCGGGTTCTGACCGACCCCGGTGCAGGGGCCCGCCGCGAGCCTGCGAGCGGTGGGAGGCACCGGGGTCCTTCTCCTGGCACCCCATCGGGCTGTGAACGGCCCCGTCCCGAGTGGCCCCGTCCAGAGGCTCGCCGCGAGCCTGCGAGCGGTGAGGGGGACGGGGTCCTTCTCGAAGGGCGGGGAGCACGGGGTCCTTCCACGGTGCGCAGGACGGGGTCCTCCATCGGGCAGGATGGGCGCGTGGCCCGGCCCAGCATCGTCCCCATCGCCCTCACCGTCGACGACCGCACCGGCTTCACCCTGTGGGCTCCGCCGTGGGAGGAGGACGGTGAGGAGTGGCAGGCCTTCCTCGGCACCTCCGAGGACGACCGGGCGCGCGTGCACCTCTTCCCGACCCAGGACGCGCTGGCCGCGTTCTGCCGCACCCGCACCGACCACGACCTCGCCGACCACCCGGTCTGGCCGGTCGTGGTCGGGCTGGGCGCGGCGGACCTCACGCCCGACGACGACCACCGCTACGACCTCGACGGCGTCTACGACATCGCCGCCGAGAACCCCGACCGGTGGGCGGTCGAGGAGCTGGCCGCGACCATCGACATCGTCACCCGGCTGGCCGAGTGCCTCGACGTGGAGGATGACGACACCGACGACGAGCTGACCGACACCGACGACGAGCCGGACGTCGACGACGACGACATCGAGCTCGAGCGCCGGGCCGACGGCGCCGCCACCCGCGGTGGGGAGTTCGGCGCGCTCGCCGAGCTCGTCGCCCGCCCCGAGATCGGCTCGCTGGGGCTGGGTGTCGACGCCTTCGTCGGCCGCTCCGGCGAGGACGCCTGGGTCGGCGTCGGCAGCGCCCTCGACGACCTGTGGGAGGACGTCCTCGAGGAGCTCGGCACGCACCTGGACTGGACCGGCGGCGGCACCGTCTCCCTCGACGACTACCCCTCCGCGGCGGAGGCCGACGAGGACGAGTACGAGGAGGACGACGACCTCGAGGACGACGCCGCGGCGGCTCCGCGCCCGGCGGGCGGCGCGACCGCAGCTGCAGCGGCCGGTGTGAGCACCATCGCCCGCCCGGGCCGCATCGCCGCGTCGCCCGTGGACGTCGCGAAGGCCGCCGAGTTCTGGGAGGCCGTCGGCATCCTGCCGGTGGAGGTCGTCGTGCCCGAGGGCGCCGGCCTCACGCTGCGCTGCTACGTCGAGGACCGGGCGCGCTTCCTCGGCCGCGACGGCGAGGTCTTCCTCTTCGGCTCCCCCGAGGACCTCACCCGCTTCTGCCGCGGCAGCGAGGCGCACGACCTCACCGAGATCGCCTCCTGGCCCGAGGTCGCCGACACCACCACCCCGCCGCTGCCCGCCGACCAGGACCGCTACGACCTCACCGAGACCAGCGAAGTGCTGGCCGAGGTCGCCGGTGGCGCGGCCGGGCTCGTCGACCACCGGGTGCTCGCCCAGCAGGTCGAGGGCGTGCGCGACATCGCCGAGTACGCCGGGCTGACCCGCGTCGAGGAGCTGCTGCGCCCCGACGCGCCGCTCGGCCGCGCCGTGGCCCGGAGCGAGCGGGTCCCGGACACCCCGCTGCGCGCCGAGGACGCCGCCGCGCTGCGCCCGGCATGGGACGAGGTCGTCACCGAGGTCAGCAGCGCGCTGACCTTCCGCGACTGAAAGAGGACCCCCCTGCCCCCCACCGCTCGCAAGCTCGCGGTGGGCCCCTGCAGGGGGGCCGGCGGGAGTCTGAAGGGTGGCCGTTCCAGTACGTCACCAGGCTCGCGGTGGGCCCCTGCAGGGGGGGTCGGCGGGAGTCTGGAGGGTGGCCGCCGTCCGCTGTCCGCCCTGCTTCCCGAGTTGATCATGGGGTTGTCGCCGATGGACACGCCGGCAGCCGCGTGTCCGCGAGCGACGACCCCATGATCAACAGGGGTGGAGGGAAGACGGGCACCGCACCCACCGCGAACGGCAGCGGCCGGCCCCGGGTGACCGGGACCGGCCGCTGCCGTGTGTCAGAAGTGGTCCTTGCTCAGTCCGCCGAACGCTCGGGCCGACGGCCCTGGCCGCGGTACGGGCTGGACCGCCGCTCCCCGCGCTCGCCGTAGGACCGCTCGCCGCCGTAGGGCCGCTCGCCGTTCCCGCGGGAACGCTCGCCGTACGGGCGGTCGCCGTACGGGCGGTCGCCGTCCCGGCGCGGCCGCTCCCCGTGGGGACGGCGCGGCCGGTCGCCGTCGCGGCGCGGACGGTCGCCGTCCCGCCGGGGACGCCGGCCCCCGGGGCCCCCGGAGGGACGCCGGGACTCGCGCACCGGGCGCTCCACCGGCTCGACGTGCACGCCGCTGGCGACGAGCTCGGCGATCGGGGCGTCGCCCGGACGGACCCGGGACACCTCCGGCTCGACCTTGGCCTGGCGGAACCGGCGCTTGGCCTGGCCCACCTGGTCGGGCAGCAGCAGCGAGACCACGACACCGCCGGCGCCGGCGCGGGCGGTGCGACCCGAGCGGTGCAGGTAGGTCTTGTGGTCCGCCGGCGGGTCGTAGTGCAGCACCAGCGAGACGTCGTCGACGTGGATGCCGCGGGCGGCGACGTCGGTGGCGACCAGCACCGGGCTGCGGGCGTCGGTGAACGCCTCCAGCGCACGGCGACGGGCACCCTGCGGCAGCCCGCCGTGGATCGCCTCGGCCTTGATGCCGGCGGCCTGCAGGTTGCTCGCGAGGCGGTCGGCCCCGAGCTGGGTGCGCACGAAGACCAGCGTGCGGCCCGGGCGGCCGGCCAGCTGCTCGGTCACCGGCACCTTGTCGCGGAAGGCGACGCTGTAGGCCAGGTGCTCGGCCGGCGGGGCGTCGTCCCCGGCGCGCTTGACCTCGTGCCGGGCGGGGTCCTTGAGGTAGCGGCGGACCAGGGTGTCGACCTCGCCGTCCAGCGTCGCCGAGAACAGCAGCCGCTGGGCGTCGGGCCGGGTCTGGTCGAGCAGCTCCTGCACGACCGGCAGGAAGCCGAGGTCGGACATGAAGTCGGCCTCGTCGATGACGGTGACCTCGACCTCGTCGAGGGTGGCCTCACCCTGGCCGATCAGGTCCTGCAGCCGGCCCGGGGTGGCGATGATCGCGTCCACGCCGCGGCGCAGCTGCTGGATCTGCCGGTACATCGAGGCGCCGCCGTACACGGTGGTCAGCTGGACGCCGATCGACTGCCCGAGGGGCGCGAGGTTGTCGAAGACCTGCTGGGCCAGCTCGCGCGTCGGCACGAGGATCAGCCCGCGCGGGGCACGGCGGCCCCGGCGGACGTCGGCACCGAGCCGGGCGAGCATCGGCAGGCCGAAGGCCAGCGTCTTGCCCGAGCCGGTGGCGGCCTTGCCGAGCACGTCGCGCCCGGCGAGGGCGTCGGGCAGCGCGGAGGCCTGGATGGCGAAGGGGGTGCGGATGTCGCGCCGCTCGAGCGCGGTCACCAGCTGCTGGGGCAGGCCCAGCTGGGCGAAGGTCGGCTCGGGGTGGGTCGGGGGCGTGGCGATGGCCTCGGCCGGGACCTCGACCTCGGGGGTCTCAGGGGTGGTCTGGACGTCGACAGTGTCGAACGTGGTCATGCGGGTGTGGGACTCCGATGCTTCTCGGCGCGCGTCCCGTGGTGGTGCGCGGACACCGTCGACCGGCGTCCTCACTGGCGATCACTGCGTCAGGGGACGCTGCGGATCTGCACGGATGCGCTCATGCCCGGACGGACCGTCCGGGAGGATGACCGGCGATTGCCGGTACACCCACCGTAGCAGCGCAGGTCACCGTGGCATTCCGCCAGTGATCAGGCTCGCAGCGCCGCGTACCCCGGGCGGACGACGTCGGCCAGCAGCCGCGCCCGCTCCTCCTCGGGGAGGAACGCGGCGGCCAGGGCCCGCTCGGTCACCGTCTGGACGTCGTCCCAGCCCCAGCCGCAGGTCCGCGCCACGTCGGTGAGCTCGCTGGTGACCGAGACCCCGCTCATCAGCCGGTTGTCGGTGTTGACGGTCACCGCGAAGCCGAGCCGGTGCAGCCGGCCGACCGGGTGCGCGGCCAGGGACGGGTAGGCGCCGGTCTGCACGTTGGAGGACGGCGCGACCTCCAGCGGCACCTGCGCGTCGAGGACCCGCTGCGCCACCGGGCCGAGGGTGCCGTCCTCGGCGACCTCGTCGGCGATGCGCACGCCGTGCCCGAGCCGCTCGGCGTGGGCGCCGTCCAGCGCGGCGACGATGCTGTCGATGCCGGCGGCCTCGCCGGCGTGCACGGTGCGGTGCGCCCCGGCGCGGTCCAGCAGTGCGATGGCCGAGGGGTGCCGGTCGGGCGGGAAGCCGATCTCGGGGCCGGCCAGGTCGAAGCCGACCACGCCGTCGTCCCGGTGGCGCACCACCAGCTCGGCCACCTCGTCCCACCGGTCGGCCTGCCGCATGGCGCACAGCAGCGTGCCGACCGTGATCGGCGTCCCCGCCCCGGCGGCCTCGGCGCTGCCCTTCGCGAAGCCGTCGAGGATCGCCTCGACCGCCTCCTCGATCGGCGTGCCCTGCGCCGTCAGAAGCTCGGGGGCCATGCGCACCTCGGCGTACACGACGCCGTCGGCGGCCAGGTCCAGCGCGCACTCGCGGGCCACCCGGCTGACCGCCTCGGGACGCTGCATCACCGCGACGGTGTGCGCGAAGGTCTCCAGATAGCGCACCAACGAGCCGGTTGGGGCCGTGAACCAGTCGCGCAGCGTCTCGGGGTCGCCTGCGGGGAGGTCCCGGTAGCCGGCCTCGTCGGCGAGCTCGAGCACCGTCTGCGGCCGCAGGCCGCCGTCCAGGTGGTCGTGCAGCAGCACCTTGGGAGCGCGGCGGATCGAGTCGGCGTTCAGCGGTGCGGGCACCCTCCCATTCTCGTCAGCCCGGCACGGGGGCTTGAGCCGGGGACGGCACCCGGCCGGGTGGACGCCGGTGGGCCGACGATGTGCTCAGCCCTCGCGGTCCTGCCAGCGGAAGGTGAGCGCGCAGAGCACGAGCCCGGCCACGCACCACAGGCCGAGCACCAGGGCGACGGTGCCGAGCTCCCACGACCCGGCCGGCTCGCGGGCGGCCAGCGCGTCGGGGAGGAACACCGAACGCAGGCCCTGGGCCAGCCACTTCACCGGGAACACCGCGGCGACGTCCTGCAGCCAGGCGGGCACCTGGTCGAACGGCATGAAGACCCCCGAGATGAACTCCAGCACCAGCGCGATCGGGGTGACCGTCGCCGACGCCGACCGGCCGTTGCGGGCCAGCGTCGAGACGACGATGCCCAGCAGCGTGCACGCAGCCGCCCCCAGCACCGACACCCAGGCGAAGGTCAGCCAGTCGGCGCCCGAGGGCAGGTCGATGCCGTACACGAGGACGCCGACGAGCAGCAGCAGCACGATGGTCGCGACCGCCACCGCCAGCACCTGCACGACCTTGCCGGCGAAGTAGGCGCTGGCCGGCATCGGCGTGCCCCGGAGGCTCTTGAGCGTCCCGTCCGAGCGCTCACCGGCGATGTGGATCGCCATGTTCTGCAGGCTGGCCCCGACGATGCCCGCGGTGATGACCCCGGCCATGAAGTACTGCGGGAAGTCGACGCCGGCACCCAGGTCGTAGTCGAGCACCGCGCCCAGGCCCAGCAGCAGGATCACCGGGAAGACCAGCGTGAAGACGACCGACTCGCGCTGGCGGAAGAACTCCTTGAGCTCGACGCCGGCGCGGGTGAGGTAGACCCGGCCGAGCGGGGGCAGCGCGGTGCGCTCCGGGGCGGCGGTGGTCACGAGTTGTCCCCGATCATCTTCAGGTAGACGTCCTCGAGCGTGGGGCGGGCGACCGTCAGGTCGGGCACCTCGCCGGGGAACCGGGCGGCCAGCTCCCGCACGAACGCGGTCGGCGTGGGGGTCTCGGCGGTGCGCCGGACGCCGTCCTCGGTCCAGCGGACGACGGCGGGTGCGGTGCCCCGCCCACCCAGCGCGGCGGGGACGGCGACCTCGGCGAGCTGGCCGCGGGCGAGGACGCCGACCCGGTCGGCCAGCGCCTCGGCCTCGTCGAGGTAGTGGGTGGTCAGCAGCATCGTGGTGCCCAGGTCGCGCAGCGAGCGGATCAGCGCCCAGAACTGCCGCCGGGCCTCGGGGTCGAAGCCGGTGGTCGGCTCGTCGAGGAACAGCAGCCGCGGCCGGCCGACGATCCCGAGGGCGACGTCCAGCCGGCGGCGCTGGCCGCCCGAGAGGGTGCGGCCGCGCGCGCCCGCCTTCTCGGTCAGGCCCACCAGCTCCAGCACCTCGTCGGGGTCGCGCGGCTCGGCGTAGTACGACGCCCGCGCCGCGAGCAGCTCGCGCACCGACAGCTGGCTGTCCCCTGCGCCGGACTGCAGCACGATGCCCAGCTGGGCCTTCCAGCGCCGTCCGCCCTTCGCCGGGTCGGTGCCCAGGACGCGCACCTCGCCGCCGTCCCGCTTCCGGTAGCCCTCCAGCACCTCGACGGTGGTGGTCTTCCCGGCGCCGTTGGGGCCCAGCAGCGCGAAGATCTCACCGCGGCGGATGTCGAGGTCCAGGCCGTCGACGGCGGTGCGGTCGCCGTACCGCTTCACCAGGCGGCGGACCGAGATGGCGGCGTCCGGGTCCAGCGGGTCGCCCGGCCGGGGCCGGTTGTCGGCCACCACGGGCACGGACGGACTCGTCACGGGGACACAGTGTCCCCCGACGCCCGGGATGAGCGCGCCCACCCCTCCCCGGAGCCTGCCCCACCCGCCGGCGATCATGGAGTCGCGGTGGCGACACGTCGGTGAGCGCCGGTGTGTCACCACCGCAGCTCCATGATCACCTCCGGTTGGCCGTGACCTGCCCTGGGAGGCGTCTCCGACGGGCATACCGCCGGACCGGGCTCAGGCGGTGATGCGGTCGAGGATGAGGGGCAGCGGCTGCTCGCCGGTGTCGACGCCGACCGCGCCCTCCAGCGCCTCCAGGGCCCGCGGGATGCGCGCGGCGTCATCGGTGTGCAGCTCCAGCAGCGGCACACCGGCTCGCACCTGCTCCCCCACCCCGGCGGTCCAGGTGATGCCGGCGGCGGGCGACACCGGGTCCTCCTTGCGCGCCCGGCCGGCGCCCAGCCGCCAGGCGGCCACGCCGAGCGCGTAGGCGTCCAGCCGGGTGAGCGTGCCGGTGGCCGGCGCGGTCACCACGTGCCTCTCGGCCGGCTGCGGCAGCGGCGCGTCGGGGTCGCCACCCTGGACGCCGATCATCCGCCGCCACACGTCCATGGCCCGCCCGTCGCGGAGGGCGTCGGCCGGGTCGACGTCCGCCCGCCCGACGCCGGCCAGCATCTCCCGCGCCAGCGCCAGGGTCAGCTCGACGACGTCGGCCGGACCGCCGCCGGCGAGCACCTCCACCGACTCGGCCACCTCGACGGCGTTGCCGGCGGCGCGACCCAGCGGGCGGTCCATCGCCGTCACCAGGGCCACGGTGTGCACGCCGGCCGCCTCGCCGAGGCCGACCATCGTGCGGGCCAGCTCGCGGGAGGCCTCGGGGTCCTTCATGAACGCGCCCGAGCCGGTCTTGACGTCGAGCACCAGCGCGTCGGCGCCCTCGGCGATCTTCTTGCTCATGATCGAGCTGGCGATCAGCGGGATCGACTCGACGGTGCCGGTGACGTCGCGCAGCGCGTAGAGCTTCTTGTCCGCGGGGGCGAGGTCGTTGCCGGCCGCGCAGATGACCGCGCCCACCTCGCGCAGCTGCGCCAGGTAGGCCTCCTCGTGCACGTCGGCCCGCCAGCCCGGGATCGACTCGAGCTTGTCCAGGGTGCCGCCGGTGTGCCCGAGGCCCCGGCCGGACAGCTGCGGCACCGCCACCCCGCAGGCGGCGACCAGCGGCGCGAGCGGCAGCGTGGTCTTGTCGCCGACCCCGCCGGTGGAGTGCTTGTCGGCGGTCGGCCGGCCCAGCGAGGAGAGGTCCTTGCGCTCGCCCGAGTCGATCATCGCCTGCGTCCAGACGGCGAGCTCCTCGGGCGCCATCCCGCGGAAGAACACCGCCATGAGCAGCGCGCTGACCTGCTCGTCGGGCACCGCACCGCGGGTGTAGGCGTCGATCACCCAGCGGATCTGCTCCGGGCTGAGCTGCCCGCCGTCCCGCTTGGTGCGGATGACGTCGATCGCGTCGAAGGTCACCGAGCGGCCGCCTTCACCAGGTCGTCGGGCCCGAAGGCGTCGGGCAGCACCTCGCGCATCGGCACGATGCCGAGCGACACCGTCTCGATGAGCATCTCCGGGCCGCCGTGCTCCCACAGCAGCTGCCGGCACCGGCCACAGGGCATGAGCGGCTGCCCGTCGCCGCCGACACAGGCCACCGCGACCAGCCGGCCGCCGCCGGTGCGGGCGAGGTCGCTGACCATGCCGCACTCGGCACACAGGCCCAGCCCGTAGGAGGCGTTCTCGACGTTGCAGCCGGTCACGAGGCGGCCGTCGTCGACCAGCCCGGCCACGCCCACCGGGAACTCCGAGTAGGGCGCGTAGGCGTGGGTCATCGCCTCCCTGGCCGCCGTCCGCAGGGCGTCCCAGTCGACCTCGTCCACTAGTGCTCTCCTCGTCGGTAGACCAACCCGTCGGCCTTGGGCATCCGCAGGCGTTGGGAGGCCAGCGACAGCACGAGCAACGTCGTCAGGTGCGGGGTGAAGAAGACGATTCCCTCCGGCAGCCGGTCGATGGTCAGGAAGCCGACCAGCGCGGCGACCGCGAACACCCCGGCGATGACCGCCTGCAGCAGCCTGCGGCGCACCGCCTGGTGCACCGCCAGGACCGCCAGCAGGACGGCGATGAGCAGCAGCAGCGCGACCACCGCGGTCTGGCTGCGCAGCTGGAGAGCGTCGGCGAACCCGAACAGGCCCGCGCCGGCCGCCAGCCCCCCGGGCCGCCAGTTGCCGAAGATCAGTGCCGCCAGGCCGATGAAGCCACGGCCGCCGGTCTGGCCCTCGCGGTAGATGCCGGCGACGAACACCAGGAAGACGCCGCCGAGGCCGGCCAGCGCGCCGGAGACGACCACGGCGAGGTACTTGAGCCGGTAGACCGGGACGCCGAGCGAGTCCGCCGCGGCCGGGTTCTCGCCGCAGGAGCGCAGCCGCAGCCCGAACGCGGTGTGCCACAGCAGCAGGTAGGACACCGGCACCAGCAGGACGGCGAGCAGCGTCAGCAGGCCGACGCCGTTGGTCAGACCGCGCAGCAGGCCGGCCAGGTCGCTGACCAGGAACCAGTGCTGCCGTTCCAGGCCGCTGAGCAGGTCCGGCCCGGAGGACAGCACCGGCAGCGAGAAGGACGGCGGGTCGCTGGCCAGGGACGGCGACTGCGTGGGGCCCCCGCCGGTGCCCTCGGTGAACAGCAGCTCGGAGAGGAAGCGGACGACGCCGGCGGCCAGGATGTTGATGGCCACGCCGGAGACCACGTGGTCGACGCCGAAGGTGACCGTGGCGATCGCGTGCAGCAGGCCGCCGGCCGCGCCGAAGACCATGCCGCCGACGACCGCGCCGACCCACCCCCACTGGTAGCCGGCCCAGCCGGCGCCCCAGGTGCCGAGGATCATCATGCCCTCGAGGCCGATGTTCACCACGCCCGCGCGCTCGGACCACAGCCCGCCGAGGGCGGCCAGGCCGATCGGGACGGCGAGCAGCAGCGCCGCCGAGAGGGTCGACGACGAGGTGAGCTCCTGCTCGCCCGAGAGGACCCGGACCAGCGAGAACAGCAGCCACAGGCCGACGAGCAGCCAGAGCAGCCGCCGGGCGCGGCCGCCGCCGGTCAGCAGGTCGGTCAGGGGGCCGCGGCTGGGCCGGCCGGTGCGGGTCGCTGCCGTGGTGCTCATACCGGCGCCCCCGCGCAGACGTGGAGCGCCGGCGGAGCGTTCTCATGGGGTCGGTTCATGCCTGCACGTCCTCAGGGGTGCCGGGGGCACCGGTGCGGACCCGCTGTCCGCCGTCCGGAGCGGTGGGCGGGGGGACGCCGTCGTCCCCGTCGGTCTGCGGGCCGGGGCCGGCCGTCGCGCCGGCCCGCTCGGCCGAGCGCAGCGCCAGCCGGCCGGCGACCTCGTTGGCGATGACGACGGCGAGCACGATCGTGCCCTGGATGATCGTCACGACCGAGGACGGGATGTCGGCGAACTGCAGCGGCAGCGCGGCCCGGTCGAGGAAGGCGAACAGCAGCGCGGCCAGCGCGATGCCGAGCGGGGAGCTGCGGCCCAGCAGCGCGACGGCGATGCCGAGGAAGCCCAGCCCGGCGGTGAACTCGGTGCCGTAGTCGTACTGCGAGCCGAGCAGGTCGGGCAGGCCGACCAGCCCGGCGATCGCGCCGGAGATGAGCATCGTCTTCACGACCATGCCGCGGGCGTCGACGCCGCTGGCGGTGGCCGCCGAGGGCGACAGACCGGTGGCGCGCAGGTCGAACCCGAAGCGGGTGCGCTTGAGCAGCACGGCCACGACGACGCCCACCACCAGCGCCATCACCAGAAAGCCGTACAGGCCGCTGCGCGGCGTGGCCAGGCCCAGCGCGGTGAGCAGCCCGTTGAGGCTGGGCACCCGGCCGGACTCGGGGATCTCGGCGGTGGTGACGATCGAGGCACCCGGCGGGCTGCCGCGCAGCGGGCCGGTGAGCAGGAACGACGCCAGGCCCAGCGCGATGAAGTTCAGCATGATCGAGCTGATGACCTCGCTGACGCCGCGGGTCACCTTGAGCACGCCGACGATGCCGGCCCACAGCGCGCCGACCACCATCGCCACGACGACGATCAGCAGCACGTGCAGCGGACCGGGCAGGACGACGGCCGCGCCGACCGCGGCGGCCAGGATGGTGGCCAGCCGGTACTGGCCCTCGACGCCGATGTTGAACAGGCCCATCCGGAACGCGACCGCGACGGCCAGGCCGGAGAGGAACAGCGGCACCGCCCGGTTGAGGATGACGACGATCGACTGCACCTGCTGCGAGGGGCTGTCGCCGAGGTCGGTCATGACCCGGAACGCCTCCACCGGGTTCTCCCCGATGAGGGCGATGACCGCCGCGGAGATCACCAGCGCGACGAGGACGGCGAGCACCGGGCCGAGCAGGGACAGCCCCACCCGGCGGACGAGGCCGCTCATGCCGCACCCGCCGTCGTCCGCGCGCCGGTCATGTGCCCGCCGAGCACCTCGGGGGTCACCCGACGCGGATCCAGCGTGGCCACCAGACGGCCGCGCAGCATGACGTGCAGCGTGTCCGACAGGCCGATCAGCTCGTCGAGGTCGGCGGAGATCAGCACGATGCCCAGTCCCTCTGCGCGGGCGTCCTTGAGCAGCTCCCAGATCACCGCCTGGGCACCGACGTCGACGCCGCGGGTCGGGTGGGCGGCGACGAGCAGCCTGGGCTGGGCGCTCATCTCGCGCCCGACGATCAGCTTCTGCTGGTTGCCACCGGAGAGGGCGATGGCGAGGGTGTCCGGCCCGGGGGCGCGGACGTCGTACTCGCGCATGATGCGGGCGGTGTCGGCCCGGGCGCCGCGGCGGTCGATGAACGGACCCTTCACCGCCGGCGGGCGGGTCTGGTGGCCGAGGATGCGGTTCTCCCACAGCGGCGCGTCGAGCAGCATGCCCTGGCGGTGCCGGTCCTCGGGGATGAAGCCCACGCCGCTCTCCCGCCGGGCACGGGTGCTCCAGGCGGTGACGTCCTCCCCGCCGAGCCGCACCGACCCGGCGGCCAGCGGGCGCAGGCCCATGATCGCGTCGACGAGCTCGGCCTGGCCGTTGCCCTCGACGCCGGCGATGCCCACGACCTCGCCCTCGCGCACGGTGAGCGTGACGTCGTCCACCACGGAGCGCTGGGCGCCGTCGGTGACCGTCACGCCGACCATCTGCAGCACCGGGGTCTCGCGCACGGTGGACTCGCGGGTCTCCGGCGTGGGCAGCTCGGCGCCGACCATCAGCTCGGCCAGCTGCTTGGCCGTCGTCGTCCGGGGGTCGGCGGTGCCGACGGTGGTGCCGCGCCGGATCACGGTGATCGAGTCGGCGACCCGGCGCACCTCGTCGAGCTTGTGCGAGATGAAGATGACCGTCAGGCCCTCGCGCTTGAGCTCGGCGAGGTTGCCGAACAGCTCGTCGACCTCCTGCGGCACCAGGACCGCGGTCGGCTCGTCGAGGATCAGGATGCGGGCGTCGCGGTAGAGCACCTTGGCGATCTCCACGCGCTGCCGGTCGCCGACGCCGAGGTCCTCGACGAGCGCGTCGGGCTGCAGGCCCAGGTCGTACCGCTCGGAGATCTCCTCGATGCGGCGGCGCGCCGCGGCCCGGTCCAGCCGGCCGCGCCTCGTGGGTTCGCTGCCCAGGATCACGTTCTCCAGGACGGTGAAGTTGTCGGCCAGCATGAAGTGCTGGTGGACCATGCCGATGCCCGCGGCGATGGCATCCGACGGGCTGCGGAAGGAGACCGGGCGGCCGTCGATGAGGATCTGGCCCTCGTCCGGGCGGTGCTCGCCGTAGAGGGTCTTCATCAGCGTCGACTTGCCCGCGCCGTTCTCGCCCACGATGGCGTGCACCTCGCCGCGGCGGACCCGCAGCTCGATGTCCTTGTTCGCCACCACGCCCGGGAAGCGCTTGGTGATCCCACGCAGCTCGACGGCGAGGGGGACGTCGCCCGCCGCGGAGCCGTCTGCGGGCGAGTCTGCTGGGGCCATGCCGGCATCTCCTCGCTGTGGACCCGCCGGTGGGCGGGAGGTCACTACGGACGGCACCGGCGTGCGGGATCAGCCGCTCCGCCGGGGCCAGGGCCCGGGGGCCGTGGGTATGGTGCCCCACCCGCCGGGCCCCGGAGCACCGCGGGCCCGGGCGTCTGCCGCCCGGGCCCGCGTCGCAGGGTGGTTCAGTCGTGCAGGAACGCCCGCACGGGTGTCACTCGACCGTCGTCGGGACCGTGATGGTGCCGTCGAGGATCTGCTGCTTGTACTGGTCGATCTCGTCCTGGATGTCGTCGATGAAGCCGCCCGACCTGGCCAGGTCGATGCCCTCGGTGGACAGGTCGTTGAGGACGTCGGTGGCCCCCTGGACGTTGCCCTCGGAGTAGTCGTTGATGAACTGCTCCACCGCGTTGTCGACCCGCTTGAGCATCGAGGTCATGATCACGGCCTGCAGCGCGGGTTCGCCGACGGTCAGGTACTGGTCGGAGTCGACGCCGATCGCCCGGTTGCCGGAGTCGGCGGCGGCCTGGAAGACGCCGCGACCCGAACCGCCCGCCGCGTGGTAGACGATGTCCGCCCCCGCGTCGTACATGCCCTGCGCCAGGATCTGGCCGCGGGCCGGGTCGCTGAACCCGGAGAAGTCGCCGGCCGGCGAGATGTACTGCCGGTCGACGACGATCTGCGGGTTGACCGCCTGGGCACCGGCCAGGTAACCGGCCTCGAACTTCTCGATCAGCGGGCTCTGCACGCCGCCGACGAAGCCGATGTGGCCGCTCTCGCTCTTCAGCGCGGCAGCCACGCCGGCCAGGAACGAGCCCTCCTCCTCGGCGAAGACCAGGCCGGTGACGTTGTCGCCCTTGGCGCCGTCGGCATTGGAGCCGTCGACCTGCGCGAATGTGGTGTCGGGGAACTGCGGGGCGACCTCGGCGATGACGTCGTCGTAGTTGAAGCCCACGGCGATGACCGGGTTGAAGCCCTGCTCGGCCAGGCCGGCCAGGCCCTCGGCGCGGTTGGAGGCGTCCTCGTTGGGGCTGAACTCCTGGAGCTCGGCGCCGAGGGCGTCGACGGCCGCCGAGGCGCCGGCGTAGGCCGAGTCGTTGAACGACTGGTCACCGCGGCCGCCGGTGTCGTAGGCCAGGCCGATGCGCAGTTCCTCGGTGGCGGCGCCGCCACCGCCCTCGCCGCCGCCGGTGCCGCTGGTGGTCTCGTCGCTGGCACAGGCCGCCAGGGCCATGCTCCCGGCCAGCAGCAGAGCCGCGGCCTTCATCCTCCGCGCTCGGCGCAAGACGATCTCCTCTCTGGGGGACGGGCCGCACGGACGAGGCGGCCGGTCCCGGTGGGTCGGGTCCGTGCGTGACTGCCGGCGGGCGCCGGTTCCCACAGCACGCGACGACGGCACGCTAGCTCCGCCCGGCGGCTGGGCCGAACCCCGCGTCGGAGACCGAGACGGGATCGTTGCCAACGCCGCGACCGCAGCGGCCCGCGCCACGTGCCCGCCGCCGACGCCGGGCCGGGGGCTAGCGTGCCCGCCATGCGACGACCGGGGGCGCGGCTGGCCGCCGCGGTGCTGGCGACGGGGCTGCTGGTGGGCGGCGCGGGACCCGCGGTGGCGGAGGACACCCGGCCGACCGCCGACCCGTCCGCGCCCACGCCCACCGCACCTCCGCCGGGCGGACCAGCCCAGGGCAGCGGGCCCGGCGGGGTGATCGTCGGCGGTGAGGGGCTCGACACGCGCGGCACCGTCGTCGTCGACGGGGTTCCCTCGCTGCCGGACGAGGTGGTAGCGCCCGGCTGGCTGGTGGCCGACGCGACCAGCGGCGCGGTGCTGGCCGCCCGCGACCCGCACGGCCGCTACTACCCGGCCAGCACGCTGAAGACCCTGACCCTGCTGACCCTCCTGCCGCTGCTGGACCCCGCCGAGGTCGTCGAGGCCACGGTCGAGGACGAGGCGGTCGAGGGCAGCCGGGTCGGCATGGTCGCCGGTGGGCGCTACCCGGTGTCGCTGCTCTACCAGGCGCTCGTGATGCAGTCGGGCAACGACGCGGCCAACGCCCTGGCCCGCGCCGCGGGCGGCACCGAGGTCACCCTGCGCGCCATGAACGAGACGGCCGAGTCGATCGGCGCCTACGACACCGTCGCGGGGACGCCGTCCGGGCTGGACGTGGCCGGCCAGTCCTCCTCGCCCTACGACCTCGCCCTGATCTTCCGCCGCCTGGTCGCGGACCCGGACACGGTGGCGCTGCTGCGGACGCGGCTCGCGGAGATGCCCGCGGTCGAGGGCCGCTACCCCGG
Organism: Geodermatophilus sp.; assembly: GCA_035474935.1. Taxonomy (GTDB): domain Bacteria; phylum Actinomycetota; class Actinomycetes; order Mycobacteriales; family Geodermatophilaceae; genus Geodermatophilus. The sequence continues at coordinate 15,138 of DATIMX010000531.1, forward strand.
CTTCCAGATCGACAACCAGAACCCGCTGGCCGGCACACCCGGCAACCTCGGCGGCAAGACCGGGTTCACCGACGCCGCCCGGCACACCTTCGTCACCGCCGCCGAGCGGGACGGGCGGCGGCTGGTGGTCAGCGTGATGGGCACCGAGAGCGTGCCGCTGCGCGCCGCCGACCAGGCCGCGCTGCTGCTGGACTGGGGCTTCGCCACGCCCCCGGCGACCGCGGGCGTCGGCCGGCTGGTCGACTCCGCCGCCGAGGTCTCTCCGCTGCCGCCCACCTCGTCGCCCGGACCGGCCGGCGTGGCCGCCGCGCCGGCGCCCGCGGACGACGGGCCGTCGGTGCTGGTGCCGGTGGCGCTGGCCGTGACCGCCACCGGCATCGTGGTCGCCACGGTGGTCGGCGTACGCCGGGCGGTCGAGGTGGTCCCCGCGCCGGTCAGCCGGGCGCCGGAGCGCCCCGGCCGTCCGCGGCCGGGACCACCGGCTCGCGGCCCTCGGCCACCACGCGCGCGTCCCCCTGCACCCGGGGCAGGGTCGCCGTCCATGCGGCCGTGAAGAAGGCGAACCGGCAGACGACGTTGATCCAGATCAGGATGCCGACGGCGCCGCCGAACGCCGACGCCGTCACGCTGCCCGAGATCAGCGACAGGTAGAGGCTGCCCACCAGCTTGAGCACCTCGAAGCCGACGGCGCCGAACAGCGCCCCGGGCAGCAGCCGGCGCAGCGGGTACGAGATGGAGGGCACGACCCGCAGCAGCCACAGGAAGACGACGACGTCGGTGAGGAGGGCCAGGCCCAGCCCGAGCACGGCGGTGAGCAGGAACAGGCCGGGTGCGCGCTCGAGGCCCAGCGCCTCCAGCGTCCAGGACGTGGCCCGGGTGACCCCGCCGGTGAGGCCGAGGCTGAGCAGCCCGGCGAGGCCCAAGGCGGCCAGCGCCAGCAGGTCCTGCAGGTTGTCGCGGAGGAACTCCGGGTCGTCGACGCGGCCCTTCCAGATCCGCTCCATGCCCAGGCGCAGCTTGTCCATGGCGCGCAGCCCGGCGTAGAGGAAGCCCACCAGGCCGATGAGCCCGGTGATCCCCGCTGAGCCGACGGCGCCGTCCAGCTCGTCGGTGATCTCCGCGCCGGTCGAGCCGGGGAAGCTCTCGCGGATGGTGGCGTAGAGCTCCTGCTGCAGCAGCTCGTTGCCGGCGAGGACCAGCCCGATGACCGACGCGACGAGCAGCAGCACCGGCACCAGACCGAGGAAGACGAAGTAGGTGACGCCGGCGGCCATGAGATCGCCCTGGGTGCGCTGGTAGCGGCCGCCGGCGCGGGCCAGGTGGTCGAACCACGGGAGGCGGCGGCGCAGCCGGGTGACGCGGTCCTGCCAGCGTCCGGGCAGCTGGGTGACCCGCGACCAGCGACCGCCGGGAGGCTGGTCCCCGGCGGGCGCGGGTGCGGACCGCTCGGTCCGGGTGGCACTCACCCGCCCCAGTCTGCGGGCAGACCGCCCCACGCGCGCCCTGGCGGCCACCCTTCAGTAGAAGGGCCCCGTCCTCCTCCCCGCTCGCAAGCTCGCGGCGAGCCTCTGGACGGGGCCACGAGGCGTGGGGGCAGGGGGTCCTTCTTCAGAACGGCGGGCCGGTGAGGGGGTACTCGTGGGCGACCACCCAGGCGCCGTCTGGCGTCTGCTCGAACTCCGTGAAGTGCTCGACGCGGAACTCCGCCGAGATGTCGGCCAGCCCGCAGTAGGCCAGGTCGAGCATGTCGGTGGGGACGTCGTGGGCCACGGTCACGTGGGGGTGGTAGGGGTAGGACAGCGACCGCGCCAGCGGCCCGCGGCGGACGTCGTTGGCGATCAGCTCGCAGTTGCCGATGCCGCGGGCCACGGCCACGAACACCACCGCCGACACCGGCGCGAACGTCCCGGTGCCCGACAGGTGCATGTCGAACGGCGGGTGGTTGGCCGCGACCTCGGCCAGGTGGGCGCTGATCACCGGCCGGTCGGCCAGCGGCACCTCGGTCGGCGGCAGCAGTGTGACGTGCGGCGGCACCGAGGTGGCCTGCGGGTCACCGACCTTGGCCCGCCAGTCGACGAACAGCTGCGACCACGGCTCCGGGATGGGGACGACGACGCCGAGGACGGCGGTCTGCGCGGCGCTGCGGCTGCGCGGGACGAAGGTGTCGTCGTTCACGCGGGCGCTCCTGCGGGTGGCAGGAAGCCGACCTTGTCGTAGACGTCGGCGACCGTGGGACCGGCGACCTCGCGAGCGCGGGCCGCACCCTGCGCCAGGATGCGCTGCAGCTCCGCGGGGTCGTCGAGCAGCTCCTGGGTGCGCTGGCGGACCGGCGTCACGAAGTCGACGACGACCTCGGCCAGCTCCTTCTTCAGGTCGCCGTAGCCGCGGCCGGCGAACCGCTCCTCCAGCTCGGGGATCGACGTGCCCGACAGCGCGCTGTGGATGGTCAGCAGGTTGGTGATCCCCGGCTTCGC
>DATIMX010000532.1:0-3595 GCA_035474935.1 Geodermatophilus sp.
ACCAGCAAGGCCCTGTAGCGCAGTTGGTTAGCGCGCCGCCCTGTCACGGCGGAGGTCGCGGGTTCGAGTCCCGTCAGGGTCGCTCTCCGGTGGAGACACCGGGAGGGGCAGGTAGCTCAGTCGGTACGAGCGCTCGCCTGAAAAGCGAGAGGTCGGCGGTTCGACCCCGCCCCTGCCCACACCATCCTCCTGCAGCCCCGCCGCTCCGGCCGGGCAGACTGCCGCGATGACCCCGCTCCCCGCCACGCTCGCCACGGGCGGCACGACCGTCGGCCTGCGCCGCGCGACGGCGGACGACGTCCCCGTCCTCGTGGCCCTGCTGACCGACGACCCGTTCGGCCGCGACCGCGAGTCCCCCGACCTCGCGCCCTACCGGCGGGCCTTCGCCGCCGTCGACGCCGATCCCGCCCAGCTGCTGCTCGCCCTCACGCAGGGCCCGGAGGTCGTCGGCACCGCCCAGCTCACCGAGATCCCGGGCCTGTCCCGGGGCGGGGCCACGCGGCTGCAGGTCGAGGCGGTGCGGGTGCGGGCCGACCTGCGCGGGCAGGGCGTCGGCGCCGCGCTGCTCACCTGGGCCGTCGAGGAGGCCCGCCGGCGCGGCTGCGGGCTGGTCCAGCTGACCACCGACACCCGACGCGCGGAGGCGCACCGCTTCTACGAGCGGCTCGGGTTCACCGCCTCGCACGTCGGGTTCAAGCTGCAGCTCTGACCGGCCTCAGCGGGTGCGGTCGGCGACGACCTGGGCGTACACCTGCGCGTGCACGGCCCGGACGGCGGCCCGCTGCTCGGCCCGCCACCCCCGGTCGGCCGGCCGCGGCGCCGGCCGGGTGAGCGCCGCGGCGACGGCGGCGTCCAGGGACACCGGGTCCAGGCCGCGCTCCTCGTCGTTGTCGTAGGGGACGACGTCGGACCACTGGTCGGCGAACCATCCGCAGCTGGGCGCCACCACCCGCGTGCCGACGTCGCGGCAGACCTCCAGCTCCCGCGAGTGGGTGCCGCAGGACTGGGGCAGGACGACGGCGTGCAGCTCCTGCAGCTGCGCGGCCCACGAGTCGACCTTCCGCGGCAGGAACTCCAGGCTGTCCCCGGCGGCGAAGACCGGTGGCGGCTCCACGCCGTCGTCGAGGAACACCCGCAGCCGCCCACCGCCGTTGACGGCGCCGGACAGCGCGGCCTGGACCAGCATCGCCGGGTCGGGCAGGGCCGGGCACGGCCCCGTGAGCGCCAGGCCGACCAGGCCCCGCTCGGCGCCCAGCCCGGGCACCGGCTCGGCGATCGAGGGGTGCGCCACGACGATCGCCGTCCGGCGGAACCGCGCGGCGATCTCGTCGGCCGCCCCGGGGGTCAGCGTGAGCACCACCTCGGCCGTCGCCAGCAGCGCCTGCAGGTGGGCGTCGTGCCGGCGCCGGGTCGGCTGCTCGGGGTCCCGCAGCTCGTGCACGGTCAGCACCAGCGGGACGCCGGTGCGCCGGACCGTCTCCACCCAGCTGACCACCTCGTCCTCGGGCAGGTGCCCGTAGCCGGAGTGCAGGTGCACCACGTCGACGCCGCCGGCGTGGGCCGCGAGGTAGGCCGGGTCCAGCCACGGGCTGGGGCCCTGCTCCGGGCCCACCCGGACGACCCCCTCCGGCAGGACAGCGTCGACGTAGGGGTCGGCGTACGGGATGGTCACCAGCCGGGTCCCGGCAGCTGCCGGGGGGTCGGCGTCGTTCACGCGGTGCTTCTCCTCCTACCGCCGCGCACTGCGACGGGCAGGAGCGCCGACTGTGGACCGAGACGGACGGGTACCGGTCGTCCTACCCGCCGGCACTCCGTCCAACCGAGTGGTGACCGGGAGTACCCGAACGGGGGTCAGGCGAAGTCGGCGGGAGTGAACTCCCGGCGCTCCACGAGCACCAGCCAGTTGCCGGACACGTCGCGCATCACGGCCTCGACGCCGTAGGGACGCTCCGCCGGCTCCTGCAGGAAGGTCACACCCTTGGCCGACAGCTCCTCGTAGGTCCTCCGGCAGTCGTCGACCGCCAGGCCCAGCCCGCCCATGGAGCCCTTCCCCAGCTGGCCGCGGACGAAGGCGGCGGCGTCCTCGTCCAGCGGCGGGCCGGGGGTCATCAGGGTGACCTCGAGCTCGGGCTGGCTGGGGTGCGCGATGGTGACCCAGCGGAACCCCTCGCCCATGGTGATGTCGGTGCGCGCCTCGAAGCCGAGGACGTCGACGTAGAACTCCTTGGCCCGGTCCTGGTCGAGGCAGTAGACGGTGACCAGTGAGATGTTGGTGATCATGGCGTCGACCCTACGGACGGCGACCGGTGCCGGGCTCCTCCCCGAGTGCAGGTCAGGCGAGCGCCCGCGGGCCGCCGTGGCCGTCACGCGTCCCGGCCCTCCTGCGCGGCCGCGTAGGCGGGTGCGCGGAACCGGGCCATCGGCCCGTCCGGGACCAGGCCCGGCGGCGGGTGGCGGACGGCGTCGAAGCGGACGTCGGGGTCGACCTCGGGCACCGGGGCGAGCAGTCGCAGCCGGGCGAACGGCTGCCAGTCCCCCGCCCCCCGCGCCGCGGCCAGCGTGAAGGCCAGCCGGCCGCTGCGGGCTGCTGCGGCGACCGGCCCGGGCTCCGCGGTCACCGGCGCGGCCCCGGGCGCGGGCAGCGCCGCCAGGAGCACCGGCCCCGCCGCGGTCCGGTAGCCCATGATCGAGCAGTAGACCGCGGCGGCGTCCCGCCGGGGCACGGGCACCCAGCGGGTGAGCCGGCCCCGTCCGGTCGTGGAGAGGAGCAGGTCCACGGGGCCGTCCGGACCCGGGAGCCGGACGGCGAGGCCCAGCAGGTCCGGCAGCGGCGTGGGCAGCCCCGCACCGCGGGAGAGCCGGACCAGCGCCGCCTCGTCCCCGCTGCCGGCCAGCCAGGGCACGCGCCACCCGGCCGGCCCGCCGGTGCGCTCCAGCACGGCGTCGAGCACCGTGCCGCGCGGGTGCATCGGCTTGCCGCGGCGCCAGCGGGCGAGCGCCCCCAGCGGGACGGCGACGGCGCGGCCGGCGGTCCGGGGCAGGTCGGTCACGGGCGTCCTCCTGTCATCGGGTGGGACCCCCTACCCAGCGAGGGAGGAGCCGCCATACCCGGGATGGCGAGCCCGCGTCCAGCCGGAGCGATCCGCCCGGGGCGGGTGTGACGGGTGCGACCGGCTCGTCAGATCCTGTCCGACGTCGCGTCGTACTCCGGTGGAGATCCGCCACGTGACACAGAACGCTCGTGCAATTACGTTCGGTGCGTGCTCATGACGTTGCTGGTGATCGCTGGTGTCCTCCTCGGACTCGTCGGCCTGCTCGCCCTGATCGTGAGCCTGAGCGCCCGCCCGGCCACCCGTCCCTCGGGCGGGTGGGTTCCCGACACCGGCCGCCGGCACCCCGACGCCTGGTCCGCGCCGGCGGACCCCGCGACCTCGGAGCTCCCCACCGCCCGCTGAGGCCCCCTGATCCGCCGTCCCGGCGGCTGCGCACGGCGCGCCGCCGGGACGTGTCGTCGACCGCGCTCATCCGGGTGTCCTCGACGGTCGCCGTGCGCGATGATCCCCGGCACGGCGTCGCGCTCCTCCGCACGCCGCGG
>DATIMX010000533.1:0-2714 GCA_035474935.1 Geodermatophilus sp.
TCGGACGGGCCCCCGGGCAGTTCGGTCCCGGCCGACCCGGGCTCGGGAGCGCTCACGCCGGTCAGCACCTGCACCTCCGACGCGGCCTGCGGGGTCCACACCGTCGTCCCGCCGCACAGGTCGGCCACCAGCCGGTCGTCCACCGCATCGACGGCGAAGACGTGCAGGGCGGTCCGCCGACCACCTCGCGGTCGGCCAGCCGGCCGGAGAACACCGCGTCGGCGCCGAGGGCGCGGTCGGCCGTCGTCCCCCGGTGCAGCTGCACGCCGAGGCCGTCGGGGCCAGCACCCAGCCGGCGAGCACGAGCAGCAGGGCGGCGAGCAGCCCGGACGTCCAGCGGCGCACGGGCCCAGCATCCCGCCGCCGGCCTCCGCCGCGCCTGCCCCACCCGGGTCGACCCCCAGGCACCACCACCCACGGACGCTCAGCCGCTGCTCACGGAACGAAGCAGGGGGAGAGGCCCGGCGGGGACAGGTCAGGGCGTCCTCGCACCGCAGCCACCGGAGCGGTGGCCAGGAGGCGGGTGCCGTGGCGCGGCGACGTCCCGCGCCGCAGGCTGGGGGCGTGGCGGACGTCGACGCGCGGCTCGAGCAGGCGATCGACGCGCTGCTCGACGACCGGCGGCCCGGCGCGACGATCTGCCCCTCGGAGGCCGCCCGCGCCGTCGACCCCGAGGGCTGGCAGGAGCTGATGCCCGCGGCCCGCGCGGCGGCCGGGCGGCTGGCCGCGGCGGGGCAGGTGGAGGTCACCCAGCGCGGCGAGGTCGTCGACGTCGCCACTGCGCGCGGCCCGGTGCGGGTGCGCCGGCGGCAGTGAGGCCCCTGCAGGGTCGCCGCGAGCCTGCGAGTGGGAGCCCTACTCGGCCGCCCGTGCCAGCAGCGGCCCCATGCGGTGGTCGACCAGCCGGCGCAGCGCCAGCGCGGTGTCGGTGCGCTGGACGCCGGGGATGGCCAGCACCCGATCGGTGATCCGCCAGAGGTCGTCGGCGTCGACCGCGACCACCCGCACCAGCAGGTCGGCGACGCCCGACAGCGCCGTCACCTCGAGCACCTCGGGGATGTCCGCCAGCGCCTCGCCGACGTCGGCCAGGCTGCGCTGCACCACCTGCACGGTCATGTACGCGCCCAGCCGGTAGCCCAGCGCCTCGGGGCGGACGCGGTGGTCGAAGGGCGCCAGGGCGCCGCCGGACTCCAGCCGGGCCAGCCGCGCCTGCACGGTGTTGCGCGCCAGGCCGAGCCGCTGCGACAGCGCCATGACCGTCGCGCGCGGGTCCTCGGCCAGGGCCTGCAGCAGGCGGGCGTCGGTGGCGTCGAGAGCCGGCACGTCGCTCAGTCTGACAGGCCGAGCGGTCCCGTGACCGGTCATCGTGCGCAATCCGTTCGGGCGACCTTGCGCAGATCGCTGGACGGGTGTCTCCTCCATCGCAGGCCGGGTCGTGCCACGATGTGTGAGTGGCGCCACACCCGGGTGCCACGAGGCGTCCACACCGACCGCGTGGCCCGGCGACCCCGGCAGCGGCGGACGACGGCGAGGAGGAGCACGTGAGCGTGTCCAGTGCCACCGAGGTGGTCGACCCGGTACCGGGTGCGGAGGCGCCGCACCTGCCGCGGCAACCCGACCTGGTGCAGCTGCTGACCCCCGAGGGCGAGCGGGTCGAGCACCCGGAGTACGCGATCGACCTCGACGACCAGCAGCTGCGCGACCTCTACCGCGACCTGGTGCTGGTCCGCCGGTGGGACGTCGAGGCCACCGCCCTGCAGCGCCAGGGCGAGCTGGGCATCTGGGCCTCGCTGCTGGGCCAGGAGGCGGCCCAGGTCGGCGCCGGCCGCGCTCTCGAGCCCGGGGACCACGCCTTCCCGACCTACCGCGAGCACGGCGTGGCCTGGACCCGCGGGGTCGACCCGCTGCACGTCATGAGCCTGTTCCGCGGCGTCGACAACGGCGGCTGGGACCCGGTCGCCACCCGCTTCAACCTCTACACCGTCGTCATCGGCGCGCAGTGCCTGCACGCCACCGGCTACGCCATGGGCGTCCAGCGGGACGGCGCCGAGACCGCCGTGCTGGCCTTCCTCGGCGACGGCGCGACCAGCCAGGGCGAGGTCAACGAGGCGTTGATCTGGGCGGCCAGCTTCTCCGCGCCGGTCGTCTTCTTCTGCCAGAACAACCAGTACGCGATCAGCGTGCCGCTGGAGCGCCAGTCCCGGGTGCCGCTCTACCAGCGCGCCGCGGGCTTCGGCTTCCCCGGCGTCCGGGTCGACGGCAACGACGTCCTCGCCGTCCTGGCGGTGACGCGGGCGGCGCTGGCCGCCGCCCGGGAGGGCCAGGGCCCGACGTTCATCGAGGCGTTCACCTACCGGATGGGCGCGCACACCACCTCCGACGACCCCACCCGGTACCGGCTGGCCAGCGAGCTGGAGGAGTGGAAGCTGCGCGACCCGATCGCCCGGGTCAAGGCGCACCTGTCCCGCAGCGGCGTCGCCGACGCCGACTTCTTCGCCGCCGTCGAGGCCGAGGCCGACGAGCTCGCGGCGCGCATCCGCAGTGGCACCACCGAGATGCCCGACCCACCGGGTACGGCGATGTTCGACCAGGTCTACGCCGAGCAGACGCCGCACCTGGCCGCGCAGCAGGCCGAGTTCGAGGCGTACCAGGCGAGCTTCGAGGGAGGCGGGCACTGATGACTGCGAGGACGACGCCCGAGCGAGCATCGCAGG
>DATIMX010000534.1:0-2486 GCA_035474935.1 Geodermatophilus sp.
GCGGCGGCAGCCGCCTCGGCGGCCTCCCGCCGGGCGATGATCGCCTGCTTCTGCCGGTCGATCCGCTCCTGCTCGGCCATCACGAGCATCTCCTCGCGGGCCGCGGCCACGGTCAGCCGCGACTCCTTCTGCAGCTCCTCGATCTCCACGTCGCCGGAGTCCCGCAGCGCGGCGAGCTTGTCGTAGGCCGACGGCGGGCCGAAGTTGAGCAGCAGCTTCATCAGCACCGGCAGGATCTCGATGCTCATGAACAGCAGCGACAGCATCATCTGCGCGGCGGCCAGGGTCGCGTTGCGGTCACCCAGCCGGTCCAGCGCCTCCAGCCGCGCCAGGATCCCCGCCGACTCCTCGTTGGTCGCGTCGAACGCCGTCTGCAGCCGGGTCTGCTCCGCGGTCAGCCGCTCCAGCTCGGCCCGGTCGGACTCCAGCGACGCCGACGCCAGCTCCGCGGCCCGCCCCTCCGCCGCCGAGGCGGTCGCCGTCGCCGCGTCGAGGGCCGACCGCGCCGAGGCCACCACCGCGGCCTGCGCGTCCGCAGCCGCGCGCGCCTCGACGTACGCCTGACCGGTCCCGGCGTCCCCGGTGCCGCAGGTGCCGTCCAGCTCGCACTGCGCCTTGGCCTCGAGCTCGCGCTGGGTGGCCAGGGCCGCGTCGTAGGCCTGCTGGGCCGCCGTCGCGTCGCCGTGCACGACCGACAGCTGCGGGTCCGCGACACCACCGGAGGCCACGATCGACTCCTGCAACGCCACCTCCTCCCGCAGCGCGGAGAGCCCGGCGAAGCGCGCGTCGGTCTCCAGCGACTCCCGGTAGGCGTCGGCCGCCTCGGCCTGCATCGCCTTGACCTCGGTGTCGATCTCCGAGGAGAACACCTGCAGGGTCAGCGGGGTCGCGATCACCGCGCCCAGGATCAGCGCCAGTCCCACCCGGGGGACGGCGAGCACCAGGTTCCGCTTCAGCGAGGCGTCGTGCGCCATCCCGACCAGCAGCATCCGGTCGAGGTTGACCACGACCGCGCCCCAGCCCAGGCCGACCAGCAGCGCCAGCGGCCACCACACGCCCAGCGCCATCGCCACGGCGAACGCCATCGAGACGACGGCCAGCCCACCGGTGCTCAGGAGGACGCCGCCCAGCGCCACGAACCGCGGCCGTGCACCGGGCGCGGCCTCCAGCACGTCGGGGCGGGCGCCTCCGAGCACTGCCAGGCCATCACCGAGTCGTCGCTGCCATGCCGCCATACCGAGCCACTCCCGCGACGACGGGGGTAGAGATCAGTCCGTCGTCTCCCCTGGCTCATCGGCACCCATCCGGCGCGCATGGACGAGCCAGTCACACCCGCCCCAGCCGCGACAGGAACCGCCCGCCCGAGTTGCCGCGGTCACGACCTCGGCGGACGCTCGCGTCCCCGACCCCGGAGCCGACATGCCCCGTGTCCGCCGCACCGCCGCGGCCCTCGCCGTCGTCCTGGCGGCCGCCGCCTGCACCAGCGACGGCGACGCGGGCCCCTCCCAGCGCTCCGGACCCGACGGCGGCCCCGTCCTGCTCGGCACCGTCGACCTCGACGCGGCCGTCGGCGGCGACGCCCGGCTGCTCGACCTCGCCGCACCGCCCGGCGGCGATCCGGTCGCCCTGCTGAGCGACGGCGACACGCGCGGCTGGCTGGTGCAGGTCGGCTCGGGCGGGGACGGCCCGATGGCCACGACGCTGCTCGAGCTGCCCGCGGTCGGGGACGACGCCGAGCTCACCGTCCTCGCCGACGGCTCGTTCCTCGTGGCCAACACCAGCCCGACCGCCGGGTACCAGCTGCTCATCGTCCGGCCCGACGGGCAGGCCACCGTCACCGCCCTCGGCGTGCGCCCCGAGCGGGCGGCCACCGCCCTCTCCCCCGACGGCCGCACGCTGTTCGCGGCGCTCACCCTGCCCGACGCCGGGCCCGCGCAGCTGCTCGCCGTCGACGTCACCTCGGGCGTCGTCTCCCGCACCGCCCCTGTCGTCCCCGAGGGCACGGTCACCGCGCTCGCGACCCGTCCGGACGGCGGTCTGGCCGCACTCGTCGACAGCGGCGGACGCGCCCTGATCACCACCTACGGCGCCGACCTGCGGCCGGTGGGCGAACCGCTCGACCTCGCGCCCGACGCCCCGGTCGGTATCCCGGCCGCCGTCGACGTGACCGCCGACGGCACCGTGGTCGCCACCGCCCACGTCGACGACGGCCGCCGGCTCGGCCGGCTGGTCACCGTGGTGGACGGCGCGGTCGCGACCTCGGCGGAGCTGGACGGCGTGGGCGACTCCGCGCTGGACGTCGTCGTCTCCCCCGACGGCGGCACGGCGTGGGTGCCGCAGGCCGACCTCTCCTTCCCCGCCGAGCTGCTCACGATCGACCTGGCCAGCGGGGAGCGGGTATCGGCGGTGTCGCTGTGCGCCGGCGCCGCGGTGCTGGGCGACGTCGCCCCGCTCGACGGGGACGCCGGCGTCGTGGCCACCGGCTC
>DATIMX010000535.1:0-4383 GCA_035474935.1 Geodermatophilus sp.
GCTGAAGCAGGACGACATCGTCGACCACTTCTTCGTGGGCTCCACCCACGACTGGATCCTCTTCTTCACCAACAAGGGCCGCGTCTACCGGGCCAAGGCCTACGAGCTGCCCGAGGCCAACCGCACCGCCCGCGGCGCGCACGTGGCCAACATCCTGGCCTTCCAGCCCGACGAGCGGATCGCCCAGGTGATGCAGATCAAGGACTACAACGTCGCGCCGTACCTCGTCCTGGCCACGGCCAACGGGCAGGTGAAGAAGACCCGGCTGAGCGACTTCGACTCCCCGCGCAGCGGCGGTGTCATCGCGATCAACCTGCGCGAGACCGACGAGCTGGTGGGCGCCGCGCTCATCGACCCCGAGCAGGACCTGCTGCTGGTCACCCGCAAGGCGATGTCGATCCGCTTCAAGGCCGACGACGCCACGCTGCGGCCGATGGGCCGGGCCACCGAGGGCGTCCGCGGCATCTCCCTCAGCGAGGGCGACTCCCTGCTGTCGATGATCGTGGTCGAGGAGGGCGTCGACGTCCTCGTCGCCACCGAGCGCGGCTTCGCCAAGCGGACCGGGATCGAGAACTACCCCCCGCAGGGCCGCGGCGGCAAGGGTGTGCTCACCGCCGACCCGAAGGCACGCAAGGGCAACCTGGTCGGGGCCCTGTCGGTCCGGCTCGGCGACGAGCTCTACGCCATCACCTCCGGCGGCGGCGTCATCCGGACCCCGGTCAACGGCGTCCGCCACAACAAGGACCGCGCCACCATGGGTGTCAAGCTCATGAACTTGCCGGAAGACGTGTCGATCGTGGCGATCGCCCGTACGACGGACAACGACGAGCCTGCCGCCTAGTCTGTGGACGACGACGGTGGAGGCGGGGTCGCCGGCCCACGGTCGGGCAGCCCCGCCTCCGTCGTCCCAGCCATGACCGGCGCCCAGGCGCTCCCGGCCTCGCGCCGGGCACACCGGGTGCGAGGCAGCGGCGAGGGCCGCTGGGGAACGGGAGACTCGCATGAGCGACCGGACGCAGGGTTCGGTGCGCACCGGGGAGACCACCCCGGCACAGGGGACGGCGACCGGTCAGCAGCCCGCGGTCGACGGCAAGCCCTCGGTGGGGTCGACGCAGACCATCCCCGGTGCGAACACCGCCCGGACCAAGGCCGTCGCCGCCGACGGTGAGGCCCCGGCCGACGGTGAGGCCCCGGCCGCCGCCGGCCCGGCATCGAGCACGCCGACCGCGGTCCCCCCGGCCACCGGCACCCGACCCGCCGCAGGCGCTCAGCCCGCCACCGGCGCCGAGCCCGCCACCGGCGCCCAGCCCACGACCGGTGCCCAGGCGGCCACCGGTGCGGCGAAGGCACCGTCGGGCGGCGGCGGCAAGACCGCCCGCGGCCCGCGTCGCGCCCGGCTGCAGCTGCGGCACATCGACACGTTCTCCGCGCTGAAGATCTCGCTGGTCCTGTCCATCGCGATGTTCTTCATCTGGATGGTCGCCGTGGGCCTGCTCTACGGCATCCTCTCCGGCCTCGGTGTCTTCGAGACCCTCAACGACCTGTTCGGCCAGCTCGGCAGCGCCTCGGGTGGCGACGGCCGCAGCGAGGTCATCACCCCGGGCATCGTCTTCGGCGGCGCCGCGGTCATCGGAGCCATCAACATCGTGCTGATGACCGCGCTGTGCACCGTCGCGGCGTTCATCTACAACATGTGCTCCGACCTGGTCGGCGGCCTCGAGGTCACCCTCTCCGAGCGCGACTAGGGGAAGGACCCCGTCCTCCCCACCCCTCGCGAGATCGGGGCGGGTCCCTGGACGGGGCCAGGGGCCTCGGGTCGGACCGTCGCCATCCCCTCGACGCCGAACTGCCTGTGGAGGTGCCGGCGGGCGCCCGAGGTGTCTCCCGGCCCCGGAACGCGTCGCGGGCCACCCCCCTGCGGACGGCGCAGAGCGGCCGGGTACGCTGGTCGGGGTCCACGGGCCTGTAGCTCAGGCGGTTAGAGCGCATCCCTGATAAGGATGAGGCCGGAGGTTCAAGTCCTCCCAGGCCCACCCGTGTTCCGGCGCCACCGGCCCACCCCGTCCCGGGGGTCGGTCCCGGCCCCCTCCCGAGGAGGGGGACTCCCCTCGAGGAGGTACCCCGCGTGCTGAGGAAGCTGGTCTTCGCGGCAGCCGCCGCCGGCGCCCTCGCCGCCGTCCGCCGGCGCTCGTCCGGCAGGGCGGAGGCCGACCTCTGGGCCGAGGCCACCCGCGGCCCCCAGGGGGTCAGCACGCCCACCATCCGCTGACCCGCCGGGAGGCTCACCTCCCACCCCGGGGACGTAGCTCAATTGGCAGAGCACCGCCTTTGCAAGGCGGGGGTTAGGGGTTCGATTCCCCTCGTCTCCACTCCTTCGACACCGGGTGCCCCGCAGCCGTCGCTGCCCCGGTGCGCTGCTCGGTCACGGTGCCGGCACGGCACGGCGCGGTGACGGCCTGCCGCTGACCCGTATGGGTACCGTCGCGCCTCGCTGTCCCGAGACCTGGAGGGCCCGACGTGAGCACCCAGCAGCCGGCACCCGACGCGCCGCCGCCCGTCTGGCGTCCCCTGCCGGCACCGCTCCCGCGTGAGCACAGTCCCTTCCGGCGCGGCTTCGGCCTCGGCCTGGGGGCGAGCCTGGGTGCCGGCCTGGCGCTGGGCGCGGTCGGCCTGGGGCTGGTCGTGGTCATGGTGCTGGCCCTCGTCGGGCTCGCGTCGAGCGGCGGGGAGAGCGAGTCCAGCGGTCCGGTGACGGAGACGGTCTGGGGTGAGCCGGGAGCCGGGGCGCGGCTGATCGCCGTCCCGGTCACCGGGGTCATCCTGGGCGGGGCGAGCGACGGCGTTCCCTTCGGCGGCGCGACCTACGGCTACGACGTCGCTGACACCATCGACTCGCTGGGGACCGAGGACGCCGACGGGCTGGTCCTGGAGCTCAACACACCGGGCGGCACCATCTACGGCTCGCGCGCCATCGCCGACGCCGTGGAGCGCTACCAGAAGCGGACCGGCAACCAGGTGATGGCCCACGTGCAGGGCCTGTCCGCCTCGGGCGGCATGTACGCCATGGCCGGGGCCGACCAGATCGTGGCCGACCACGGCAGCCTCGTCGGCAGCATCGGGGTGGTCATGGGTCCGTTCCAGCGCTTCCGCGACGTCACCGGCATCCCCGGCTCGCTGCTGGAGCCGGGCGTGACCACCGAGGGCGGCATCACCGAGGAGTACTTCACCCGCGGCCGCGGAAAGGACTTCGGCAACCCCTACCGCGACATCACCGAGGAGGAGCGGGCGGTCCTGGGCGCGGGCCTGGACCGGGAGTACGGGGCGTTCGTCGCGTGGGTGTCCCAGGCGCGGGGCATCCCGGCGCAGACGATCGTCGACGAGCTGGGGGCCTTCGTCTTCGACGGCTACACCGCCGTCGACCGGGGGCTGGTCGACCGGGTTCTGGGCCGCGAGGAGGCCTACCGGTACGCCGCAGAGATGAACGGCGTCGACCCCGACGACACCCGGGTGGACCGCATCGTCGGGCCCGGGTTCCTCGAGTCCTTCCTCGGCGCGAACTCGCCCGTGGGCGGCATCGGCGCGGAGGCGGTCGAGCCCGGGCGCAGCGTCGTGTGCACCGGCGCCCCGCTGGTGCTCGCCTACCACGGGGAGCTGGCGACCGCCTGCAGCCCCCGCTGAGGCACCCGCGCCGGGGAGGACCTCCGGCACTGGACGTCGCGCCGCTCACCGCGTATCGGTCGGCCAGGCCGCTGGCCCACCGGCTCAGGGCGGGCCAGGGCCCCACCCTGAGGAGGAGCCATGGCTCGGAAGACCATCGACTGTCGGACGATGCCGAGCGAGAGCAACTGCACCGTCCAGATCGCCGGCGAGGAGGACGAGGTCCTCGAGCTCGCCGTCCAGCACGCGGTGTCGGTGCACGGGCACGCGGACGACCAGGAGTTGCGCGACGGGCTGCGTGCCGCGCTGCGGAACGAGGAGGCCCTCCACCTGGAGGAGGGCGCCTTCGTCCAGCTGATCGAGTTCCACGCCCGGGACCTCGACGGGGTCCGCGCGCTCGGCGAGGAGTGGCGGGAGCGGATGGGCCGCGAGACGACGGCCCGCTGGATCGCGTTCACGGCGGATCGCGACCGGGCCGACACCTACCTGCAGTTCGTGGCGTTCCCCGACCACGCCTCCGCGATGCGCAACTCCGAGCACCCGGTGACCACCGAGATCTCGAAGCGGATGCAGGAGGTCACCGAGGGGGAGGCGAGCTTCCGCAACCTCGACGTCGTCCACCTCATGCGCACCTGACCGCAGAGCCGGTCGTCCGCTCCCCGTGCCTCGCGGGGAGCGGGCCAGTGGGAGAGTGGACGTCGTGACTGAAGCGACTCCTGCACGCCG
>DATIMX010000536.1:0-1741 GCA_035474935.1 Geodermatophilus sp.
GCGTTCCGGGCTGGAGATCGGCCACACACCGAGTGTAGGGACCGAGGGGAGCCGACCTGCCGGGGACACGGACGGGACGGACCCAACCGTCACGGTGACACCGTCGTCCTACCGGACGACACCGCGGCCAGGCGCGGTCCCGGTCTGCGCTGAGCCCCAGACCCCCGTCCCTGCTCGGGGAGCCTCCGGCCCCCTCCTCGCGCCGCCGCGCAGGGCGGCTCACCCGGCTAGCGCTTCGCGGGGAGGATGAACGTGCCCGTGGGCGGGTCGGCCTCGGCGGGCAGGAACAGCCGCTGGACGGCGGCGAGGACGGCGCTGGCCACGGTGCTGCGCAGCCGGGCGTCGAGCAGCAGCAGCCGGTCGACCGGGTGGGAGAGGTAGCCGACGTCGATCCGGACGGCGGGCATGCGGCTCATCCGCAGCAGGTCCCACGTCTTGGGGTGCGACCCGAGGTCGAGCAGGCCGGTGCGGGCGACGACCTCGCGACGCACCAGGTTGGCGAACTGCTCACCCACGGTCGAGGAGGCCCCCGAGCCGGTGCCGTAGTAGTAGCTGGCCACCCCGCGGGCGTGCTCGGAGCTGTGCGCGTCGGTGTGCAGCGAGAGGAACAGGTCGGCGTGGGCGTTGTTGGCGAACGCCGTCCGCTCGGCCGGGGACGGGTCCTGGTCGCGCCCGCGGGTCAGGTAGACGGTGGCGCCGGCGGCGGCGAGCCGGCCCTCGATGCGCGAGGCGAGGTCGAGCACCAGGTCGGCCTCGGTGGTCTCCCCGGCGGTGAAGCCGGTGTCGGTGCCGCCGTGGCCGGGGTCGACGACGATCCGCCGTCCGATGAGGTGCGGGCCGCTCTCCACGAAGCTGGCGCTCTGCCGCAGCAGCTGGGGGCGCCCGCCGATGACCTTGCGGCCGAGCTGGCGCAGCGCCCGCAGGGTGGCCGGCCCGCAGGTGCCGTCGGAGGTCAGGCCGTAGTCGCGCTGGAAGGCCCGCAGCCCGCTCTCGGTCTCCGGGCCGAAGATGCCGTCCACCGGGCCGGCGTCGTAGCCGAGCTCGTGCAGCCGGTCCTGCAGGTTCGTGACGTCGTCCCCGCGCATGGGGCGGACCGGGTCGTGGTGCAGCAGCCGGTCGCCGAGGGACCAGCGGGCCTCGGACAGGGCACGGTAGGTCTCCTCGCCGACGCGGCCGTCGACGGAGAGCCCGCGCACCTGCTGGAAGTGGCGGACGGCGAGCTCGGTGGCCGCGTCGTAGACCGCCTGGTCCAGCGACGCCTCCTCCGCGGCACCGCCCGCCGGCAGCAGGGCGAGGGCACGCAGGGCGGCGTGCACGTCGGCCACGGCGGGGCCACGGTCCCCCGGCCCCAGGGGCTGCATGCTGCTGTCGGATGCCATCGTGCGTCGATTGTGGTCCCCGGGCGCCCGAGCGGCCCGGTGGGGCCCCGCACGCGCGAGGGCCTCCCCCGCCGGGTCGGCGGAGGAGGCCCTCAGGCGACCTGATGGAACGGCCCTCCTGCAGGGCCCCGCCGCGAGCTTGCGAGCGGTGGGCGGCAGAAGGGTCCTTCTCCTTACAGGTAGTCGGCGAGGTCGGAGAGGATCGCGCCCTTCGGCTTGGCCCCGATGATGCTCTTCACCGGCTTGCCGCCCTGGAACACCGTCATGGTCGGGATCGACATGACCTGGTAGTCCCGGGCGATCTGCGGGTTCTCGTCGATGTTGAGCTTGGCGATCGTCAGCTTGTCGCCGTGCTCGGCGGC
>DATIMX010000537.1:0-8125 GCA_035474935.1 Geodermatophilus sp.
ACCGCTCGCGGGCACGTCCCTCGAGTCGGACACGAGGTCAGCGTAGGAATCCCGGCAGCCTCCGGACATCCCCGCGCATCGATCGCCACGGTCGCGCCGCGGACGCCGACGACGTCGATCGGCGGCGACCCGTGGTGACGCTTCTCCGCCGATGTGCCGCCCGTCGGCGCTGCCCACCATCGGCCGCATGGCAGGACCCGGCTCCCCTCCCGGTCCGCAGGCGTCGGAGCCGGTGAGCTGGCCGGTGGTCCTGGGGCTGGGCGCCCTCGCGCTGCTGTTCCCCCTGGCCGAGCTCACCGGCGCCTCCGACGCGCTCGGCGCGGTCCCCACGGCCCTGCTGCTCCTCGGGCTCGTGGCAGCCGTCTGGATCGGCGGCGTCGGGCTCCTCCGGGTACCGCGGCCGGTGCTCACCCTCACGCTGGCCGGCGCCGTATCCGGCGTCGTCCTCGTCGTCCTCTCCCTCACCCTCGGGACCCGTCCCGGCGTCGGCGGAGGTCTCGCCGTGCTCGGCGGCGCGTTCGAGGTCCTCCGGTCCACGGTGCTGGGCACCCTCGCCGGCGTCCTCGCCGCCGCCGTGCAGCACACGAGGACCCCGCGACGGTGACCCGGAGCTCGACGGTCCGGCATCACGTGCGGTCCAGCGGTCCTGCGGCCGGGGACGGAACGCCCGAGCAGGTGATGTGCGCGAGGGAGCCCGCCTCCAGCGCGACCCACAGCGTTCCGTCGTCCGCCAGGGCAAGGCCGTGCGGCTCGGCCCCTGGCCGGAAGGCCACCTGGTCGACGACCTGCCCGTCGCGGTCGAGCCGCACCGCCGAGCTGCTCGCCCACAGCGTCGCCCAGCACCCTCCGTCGGGGGTGGCGGCGACGGCGTGCGGTCGGCTCCCGCGGTCGGGAAGGGGGAACTCCTCGATCCTGCCGTCGGGAGCGATGCGCCCGATCTGGCCGGCGCCGATCTCGGCGAACCACACGGCGTCCTGGCCGGCGTGGATGCCGACCGGAGCCGCGCCGGCGGTGGGCAGCGCACAGGTGGTGACGTCGCCGTCGGGGGTGATCCGGCCGATGGCGTCCGCTCTGTTGAGGGTGAACCAGAGCGCACCGTCGGGCCCGGCGGTGATCATGGACGGCATCCCACCCCGGGTCAGCGGGAACTCGTCCATCGTGCCGTCGAGCGCCAGGCGGCCGATCCGGTCCGCGGACAGCAGGGTGTACCAGAGTGCGGAGTCAGGACCGACGCACAGCCCGTACGGCCAGCCGGTCGGGGTGAGCACCGGCACCGAGGAGACGGTCCCGGACGGGTCGACGCGGCCGATCCGGCCGTCACCCCGGGTGAACCACACCGCGCCGTCGGGTCCGAGGGCCGGCACCATCGGTCGGCTCTGATCGGCGTCCAGGGAGATCCGGGTGGTGCGCCCATCGGGGTGCAGCCGCACCAGCTCGCCGCGCTCGACCAGGGTCGCCCACACCGCGCCGTCCGCACCGACGGCGACCCCGTAGGCGCCCGGCCCGACGTCGTACTCCGTCACGGGCATGGCCGCCTCCCTTCACCCGGAACCGCGGCGACCAGAGCACTAAAGCTACGGAAGTCGCATTACGGTTGTCGAGTGGCTGCTGCGCGTCCGAGCCGGCGACCGGGCGGTCGAACCGCGCGAGTTCGCGCCGACGTCCTGGCCGCGGTGGACGCCCTGCTCACCGCGGGCGGCTACGACGCGCTGAGCATCGAGACGGTCGCCGACCGGTCCGGCGTGCACCGGACCACCGTCTACCGGCGCTGGGGCAGCGTGGCCATGTTGCTGGTCGACCTGCTCGACCTGGGCACCGAGGACGACTGGCGCCCACCGGACACCGGATCCCTCGCCGGGGACCTGATCGCGATCAACCGGCAGGTCTGCGACGCGCTGACGGTCGAACCGTCGCCCACGGCGGCCGTGATCGCCGCGTCGTTCCGCACGCCGGAAGCGGCCGAGGCGCTGAGCCGGTTCTGGGCCGACCGCTACCGGCGGTGCACGCCCGTCGTCGACCGGGCGGTCGCCCGCGGCGAGGTCCCCGCCGCCACCGACCCCCACCGGCTGCTCGTGTCGGCGACCGCCCCGCTGTACCACCTGCGGGTGCTGCTCCGACAACCGCTCACCCGCGCCGACGCGGACGCCTACGCCCGCGCCGCCCTGGCCGCGGTCCTTCCGACCGGCGGCGAGACGACCGTCCCGCCGCGCGCCTGAAGCGCACAGGAGGAGGCCATGCCGGCACCCGACCCCGGACGACTGCACCGCTCCCCCGGGCGGGTCCGACCGCGATCTGCTCACGGAGGTGGATGACGATGTCCGGTTGGCAGCACGTCGAGGACGAGGCCCCGGAACTGGCGACCCGCGCCCGCGAGTTCTTCGGCCGGTCCCGGCACCAGGTCCTGGCCACCCTGCGCCAGGACGGCTCTCCCCGGGTCAGCGGCATCGAGGTCGACTTCGCCGACGGGGAGGTGTGGATCGGCTGCCTGTGGCGATCCCGGAAGGCGCTGGACCTGCTGCGCGACCCCCGCTTCGCCCTGCACAGCGGGTCGGTGGACCCGCCCGCCTGGACCGGTGACGCCAAGGTGGCCGGCCGGGCCGAGGAGGTGACCGACCCCGCCCTCGTCGCGGCCGTCAACGGCGGCGACGCCGGCGAGGGGGCGCCCTCGCACCTGTTCCGCGCGGACATCGGCGAGGTCGTCGTCGTCCGCCTCGGGGAGCCGGCGGACCACCTGGTGATCGAGTCCTGGCGGCCGGGCCGGGGCGTCACCCGGCAGGAGCGGCGGTGAGAGCGGGATGGCAGCCGGTCGAGGACGCCTGGCGCGGGTGTTCCGAGCGCTGACCTGGCTGGGGGCGCTCGGAGGGTGCCTGCTGGCGTGGTGGGCCGGCACCCTCGCCGCCGCCGCGGTGACCACCGAGCCGGCCTGGTTCCTCGGGGCGGGCACGCTCGCCGCCGTGGTCGTGTGGCTCCTGGCCTGCCGCCTCCTCCTGCGGACCCGGACCCCCTGGCGGCGAGCGACCGCTCGACTCGCGGGGGTGCTCGTCGTCGCCACCACGCTGGTCGGCGTGCTCCTCCCGATGGACGACCCCCGTCGCGCGCCGCGGTCGGCGCCGGACGCCGGCACCTGGGTGCTGGAGGACGGCTCCGAGCTGGCGTTCGGGGTCGTGCGGGGCGACGGCGACGCCGAGGAGGCCCCGGTCCTCGCGCTGCACGGTGGCCCGGGCGTCCCGGACACCGCCGGCCTGCTCGACGCCCTGGCTCCGCTGGCCGCCGACGGGCACGACGTGTGGGCCTACGACCAGCGCGGAACCGGCCGCTCCACCCGCCTGGCGGACCCGAGTGGCTACACCACCGCACTGGCGGTGGCCGACCTGGAGCAGGTGCGGCGCCGGATCGGAGCCGAGCGGGTGATCCTGGTCGGGCACTCCTACGGCGCGTACCTGGCGGCGGCCTACACCGCCGAGCACCCGGATCGCGTCGAGCGGGCGGTGTTCCTCTCCCCCGGCGGCCTGGCGGAGCACGGCGTGGGCGGTCGGCCGCAGGCGCGCCTGACCCCGGCACAGCAGTGGCAGGTCTACCGGCTGTCGCTCCACCCGCGAGCGCTGCTGGCCTACGCCCTGGTCCAGGTCGACCCCGCGGCCGCGCACGCCTTCGCCGACGACCCGGAGCTCGACGCCCGCCAGGACCGGGTCTACGCCGCCACGCTCCCGGCGCTGCACTGCCCCGGACGCAGCGGGCCGGCCCTGCACGGACTGGGGTTCTACGCCAACCAGGTGCCGCAGTCCTGGCAGCACCCACCCGAGCCCGACATCCGGGCCCGGCTGGCGGACACCGACGTGCCGGCGCTGGTGGTCAAGGGCCAGTGCGACTACCTGGGCTGGGAGGCGGCGACCGGCTACCTCGACGCCTTCGACGACAGTCGGCTCGTCTACCTCGACGGCGCCGGCCACGACGTCCACGTCGACGCCCCCGCCCGGGTCGTCGAGGCCGTCCGCAGCTTCCTGGACGGCCGGCCCGTGCCGGGGACCATGACCGACCCGCGTCGCCCCCCGGCGGGCTACCAGCCCTGACCTGCCGACGCGGGAGACCACCATGGGGGCGGTCATCGGTCGGCCTCCACGCGCTCGGCCGGGGCAGGGGCGCTCCCGCGGACCCACCGCAGCAGCGCGGTGAACGCCAGCGCGGAGGTCACCGCGCCGCCGACGAGGCGCACCCGGTGCCCGGCGACGAACTCCTCGGCGACCTGACGCAGGTACTCCGGCGGATGGGTGCCGACCGGGTCGACGAACATGATCTCGTTGCGCGGCCAGAAGAACGCCACCGAGAACAGGAACTCGCAGGCGGTGAACACCGTGGCCGCGCCGACGACCCACCAGCGCAGCCGCGGCTCCCGCCACGTCAAGGCCGTCGCGACCAGGCTGCTGACCACGACCGTGGCGCCCAGCGGCGGGAAGTAGTCGCTGGGGCCGCCGGCGACGAGGAACTCGCGCGCCCGGTCCAGTGACGCCGGAGGGTCGCCGAAGATGTTCGGGTAGAGCATCACGGTCTCGGCGGCCACGCCGCCGAAGGACAGCATCGCCGTCCACACGAGGACGACGAGCGCTCCCGTGGTGAGGGTCCTGCGGGACATGTCGGTGCGTCCTCCCGCTCGTCGGGACCCGGCGCCCGGACGGGCCGCCGATGGCCGACGACGCTAGGTCCGCCGACTGCTCGGGTCTGCCGACCACCAGCGCGGACCGGGGTCGCTCATCGACGTACGGCGCCCCCGCGCCCGCACGACCGCCGGCGACGACGGATGCAGGCAGTCGACCGTCCGACCAGGCGCTGAGCAGGGCGAACACCCCTCGGAGAAGCCAGCATCCCCACGCCGGTCGATCCCCGTCACCCGCTCTCCGCCCCGGCCCCGCGCTCCTCGGCCAGCAGCCGGGCCATCGCGTCGCTCGCCTTGAGGCCGGAGCCGGTGAGGACCAGGACGACGCTGTCGCCGGCCGACACGTGTCCCTCCCGCGCGAACTGCTCGAGCGCGGGGACGACCTGCCCGCACGTGGGCTCGACGTACAGGCCGGTCCGCGCGAGCGCCAGGGTCGCGGCGCGCAGGTCCTCCTCCCGGACCGCGGTGGCCGACCCGCCGCTGTCCCGGACGGCCGCGAGCACCTCGCGGTCGCGGACCGGCCGGGCGATGGCGGTGCCCTCGGCGATCGTCGGCTCCCAGGTGCGCGGCTCGACGACGTCGCGACCGGCGGCCAGCGCCTCGACCAGCGGGCTGCACCGGGCGGGCTGGGACACCAGGATCCGCGGCACGCGCCCGATCTCACCGGCCCGCTGCAGCTCGGCGAACCCGGTCGCGCAGCCGAGCACGAGGCTGCCCGCGCCGGTCGGGAGGACGACGGCGTCGGGCGCGGTGAAGCCGAGGTCCTCCCAGATCTCGTAGGCGATCAGCTTGGTGCCCTGGAGGAACATCGGGTGCCAGTTGTGGCTGGCGTAGAAGCGCTCCCGCGACCGGCGCACGGCCTCGTCGGCGGTGTCCTGCCGGGTCCCCGGGACCAGCTCGACCGTGGCGCCGTGCAGCCGGCTCTGCAGGACCTTGGCCGACGACGTCGACGCCGGGGCGAGGATGAGCGCGTCGATGCCGGCGGCCGCGCTGTAGGCGGCCACCGAGGACCCGCCGTTGCCGCTGGAGTCCTCCAGCAGCGCCGTCACGCCCTGGGCGCGCAGGGCGCTGACCATCACGGAGACCCCGCGGTCCTTGAAGCTGGCGGTGGGGTTGACCGCCTCGACCTTGACCGCGACGTCGAGCCCGGCGAGGCGCCGCGGCAGCAGCGGCGTCCGGCCTTCGCCCAGGGTGACCGGCGGCAGGTCGGGCAGCGGCAGCGCGGCCCGGTAGCGCCACTGCGACGGCACCGTCGGGTCGATCGCGTCCCGGGTGATGCCGGGCAGCGGCTCCACCATGAGCGGCGACCCGTCGTCGCCGCACCAGCGGGGCTCGTCCAGGGGGTAGCGCCGGCCGGCGCGGTCGACGACCCCGGGCGGAGTGGTGGGCATCGGGGTCTCCCTGCGTCGTGCCGTCGGGACGGGTGGCCTGGTCAGGGCCGGGACCCCAGCCTCGCGCACGCCGCTGCGGGACCGGCACGGCGCCCGGGCGGGGGTCCGGGACGGCGCCGAGCGGCTATGGTCGGCGGGCCCGAGCCGCGGGTCCCGCCGTCCTCCGGAGTGCCTCATGACCGGCTCCCGGCTGCGCGCCGCCGATCCCCCACCCCGTGCCGGGACCCCTCCGCCGCTGTCCGTGCTCCTGGTCATCGACTCCCTCGACGGAGGCGGCGCCGAGCGCTGCGTCGTCGACCTGGCCGTCGCGCTGCGCCGGCGCGGGTGGCCGGTGCACGTTGCCTGCTCGGTGGGCGGGATCCGCGCCGCGACCCTCGCCGACGCCGGGGTGCCGGTGACCGTCCTGCTCGAGCAGCTGGTCGAGCGGCGGGTCAGCGGCCGGTACGAGCGCGCGCTGGCGCGGCTGGTCGCCGAGCTGCGGCCGGCCGTCGTCCACGCCCACCTGTTCGCCAGCGCGGCCGCCGCCGCGCACGCCGTCCGCGACCAGCCGGTGCCGCTCGTGGTCACCGAGCACACCGAGGGGCCCTGGCGGGACCGCCGGGCGCGCGCGGTGAGCGGCCTGGTCTACCGGCACGCCGACCGGGTGGTCGCCGTCTCCTCGGCGATCCGCGACCTGCTGGTGACCGGCTACGGGGTCGCGCCCGAGCGGGTGGAGGTGCTCCTGCCGACCGCGGCCGCGCCGCCCGCCGCGGTCAGTGCTCCCCCGGACCCGGGACGGCCGGTGGTCGGGCTGGTGGGCCGGCTGGTCCCGGAGAAGGGCGTCGACGTCTTCCTGCGGGCCGCCGCGCTGGTGTCGGCCGTCGTTCCGCAGGCGCGGTTCCTCGTGGTCGGCGACGGGCCGCTGCGGCCGGACCTCGAGCACCGCGCGGCGGTGCTCGGGCTGGCCGGCGCGGTCACCTTCACCGGGTACCGCTCCGACGCGCCACGCCTGCTCGCCGGCCTCGACGTGCTCGCCGTGCCCTCCCGGTCCGACGGGTCCCCGCTGGTGGTGTGCGAGGCCATGGCCGCGGGCGTGCCGGTGGTAGCCAGCCGGGTGGGCGGGCTGCCCGACCTGGTCGAGGACGGCGGCAGCGGGCTGCTGGTGCGCCCGGGCGAGGCCGAGGACCTGGCCCGGGCGCTGGTGTCGCTGCTGCTCGACCCGGAGGCGGCCCGGCGGCTGGGCGCCCGCGGCCGCCGGCTGGCCGCGGGCCGCTCGCACGAACGGCTGGTCGACCGGATGACGCAGCTGTACGCGGACGTGGTCGGGGCCGCGGTCCGCTGACGGCCGCGGCGGCCCCGCCCGTCGCGGCGGCCCCCGTGCAGGGGCCCGCCGCGAGCCTGCGAGCGGCGAGGCGGACGGGGTCCGCTCTCAGGCGGGGGGCTCGACCGGCAGGCCGAGCCGCCGGAACAGGTCGTTGTCGAGGTCCAGGAAGCTGGAGATGTGCGCGACCCGGCCGGCGCGCACCTCGAGCACGTGCAGCGCCCACGGCTCGTGCCCGCCGCCGGCGCGGGGGCGGTACTGGGCGAAGGCCGGCGCCCCGTTGGCGAGGGTCGGCAGCACCCGGGAGCCGCGGCACTTCGCACCCGGGCCGAGCATCCAGGTGCCGATGTCGGCCCGGCCCCGCAGCCACATGGCGAACGGCGGCATGTGCTGGGTGGCGTCCTCGTGCAGCAGCCCGACGAGGCCCTCGACGTCGTAGCGCTCGAAGGCGTCGACGTAGCGCTCGAGCAGGGCGCGGTGGACGTCGTCCAGCGGCTCGGTCTCCTCCTCGCCGCCGACCTCGGCCATCGTGGCGCGGGCCCGCTGCAGCGCGCTGTTGACCGACGCGACGGTGGTGTCGAGCAGCTGGGCGACCTCGTCGGCCCGCCAGCGGAGCACCTCGCGCAGCAGCAGCACGGCCCGCTGGCGCGGCGGCAGGTGCTGCAGCGCGGAGACGAAGGCCAGCCGGATCGACTCCCGCTGCACGGCCTGCTCGGCGGGGTCGGAGTCCTCGGCGACGACCTGCCGGTCGAGCACCGGCTCCACCCACGCCGTCCCCGGGCG
>DATIMX010000538.1:0-12879 GCA_035474935.1 Geodermatophilus sp.
GGCGACCTCCGAGGGGTGCTGTACCTCTCGCATCCTGCTCTCACACACCCGGCCGGACCAGCGGTGACGGGCTGTCGGCAACGTCTGGGTCACGGCGCCGCGTCGAGGTGCCGCCGGGGGTGCGCGGGCGTTAGCGTCCTCCCCGGGTCGAACACGCGTTCGAGCAACGGGGAGGGGTCGGGTGTCGTCGGGGTCGTCGTCCCGTGCTGCGGGCTGCACCGTGCTGCACGTCGACATGGACGCGTTCTTCGCCAGCGTCGAGGTGCGCCGCCGGCCGGAGCTGGCCGGGACGCCGGTGATCGTCGGCGGGGCGGGCAACCGCGGGGTGGTCACCTCGGCGACCTACGAGGCGCGCCGCTACGGGGTGCACGCGGCGATGCCGACGTCCCGCGCACTGCGGCTGTGCCCGACGGCGACGGTGCTGCCGGGGGACATGGCGCTCTACACCGAGGTGTCCCGCTCGGTCATGGCGCTGTTCCGCTCGATCACCCCGCTGGTGGAGCCGCTGAGCCTGGACGAGGCCTTCCTCGACGTGTCCGGCGCCGGGCGGCGGCTGGGCGACGCCGCCGAGATCGGCGAGTACCTGCGCGCCCGCGTCTTCGACGAGCAGGGCATCACCTGCTCGGTCGGCGTGGCCGGCACCAAGTTCGTCGCCAAGCTCGCCTCCACCGCCGCCAAGCCCGACGGGCTGCTGGTCGTCCGGCCGGCCGAGGTCATGGGGTTCCTGCACCCGCTGCCGGTCGGGGCCCTGTGGGGGGTGGGCGCCAAGACCGAGGAGGTGCTGCTGCGGCTGGGGCTGCGCACCGTCGGCGACCTCGCGCACGTGCCGGTGCGCACGCTGCAGCGGGCGGTGGGCCCGGCGGCCGGCGCGCACCTGCACGAGCTGTCCTGGGGGCGCGACCCGCGCCGGGTGGTGCCCGACGAGCCGGAGCGGTCGACCGGGCACGAGGAGACCTTCGGCACGGACGTCGACGACCCCGCCGTCATCCACCGGGAGCTGCTGCGGCTGGCCGAGCGGACGGCGGGCCGGCTGCGCTCGGCCGGCTGGCTGGCCCGCACGGTGACGATCAAGGTCCGCTTCGCCGACTTCGCCACGATCACCCGCAGCCGCACCCTCGACGTCCCCACCGACGTCGGGCAGGAGCTCTACGACACCGCCCGTGCCCTCTTCGACGCCCTCGGCCTGGACCGGGCCCGCATCCGGCTGGTCGGTGTGCGCGCCGAGCGCCTGGTGCCGGCCGGGGAGACGCCGCGCCAGCTCGAGCTGGGCGCCCGGGAGCACGGCCGCCGGGAGGCCGAGCTGGCCGCCGACCGCGCCGCCCGCCGGTTCGGCGCCGGTGCGGTCCGCCCGGCGACGCTGCTGCACCGCGACGGACAGCGCACCCGGTGAGCCGGACGCGGCGCCGGGGACACGCCCGACGAGGTCGCACCCGACCGGGTGGCGGGAACTCCGGCAGCGCCCCGTTCGTCTCCCCGCAGACACCGCGGGGCACCCGCCGGGGTGATCAGGGCGAGCCCGGCGCGACCCGCCTTTCGCACCCCGCGCAGGGCTCGTATCCTCGGTGTCACCGACGGCGGGCACCGCCGTCGGGTTCTTGGCTTTGGCCCACGTGGAGGTCGACGTGCCGCTCTCCGAGCACGAGCAGCGACTGCTGGAGCAGATCGAGCGCGCCCTCGTCGATGACGATCCGAAGTTCGCCTCGTCGGTCCGCTCCGGTGACCGTCGCGGCAAGGCCCGTCGCAAGCTGCAGCTGGGCGTCCTGCTGTTCGTGGTGGGCATGGCCGCGCTCATCGGCGGCGCGGTGATCCCGTCGGTGCCGCTGGGCGCTCTCGGCTTCTTGGTCGCCTTCGGCGGGCTCGCCCTCGCCGTCCTGAACTACCGCTCGGCCACCGGCGCCGTCGAGGCCGGCCCCGGCGCCCCGGCCGGCAGCACGGCCTCCGGCCGGGGCGGTCGCGGTCGCGCCGGCAAGGTCCGCCGGCAGCCGCTGAAGAACCGGCTCGAGGAGCGCTTCCGCCGCCGCTACGACCAGTAGCCCACAGCTCCGCACGACAGCCGCCGTCCCACCCGGACGGCGGCTGTCGTCGTTCCTGGCCCCCGACTCCCCGCAGGAGGCACCGTGACCGACCCCGACACGACCGCCGTCTGGGACGACCTCGCCGCCGGCGGCGGCCTGTGGGCCTGGGGCGACGAGGACGGCGTGGCCCCGTGGACCGACGGCGACGGGCACGACGTCGTCCCGCTGTGGACCACGGCGGACCGGGCCGAGGAGGAGTCGATGTCCGACGCCGAGCCCGGGGAGGGGCCGGTGTTCCTCGACGTCGAGGCACTGCTCGACGCGATCCCCGAGTGGGTGGCCGCCGGCGTCCGCGAGGCGGGGCTGCAGTCCGAGGGCGGCCGGTTCACCCTCACCGTGCCGCTGACCGAGCTGACCGAGCGGCTGCTGCGCCTGCAGGTCGACCGGCCGGCCTGAGAAAGGACCCCCAGAAGGACCCCGTCCTCCCCACCCTTCGCACGCTCAGGGCGGTACCCGGGACGGGGCCGGCGGCGAGCCTCTGGACGGGGCCACACGCCCTCGCAGGCTCGGGGCGGTGCCCCGGACGGGGCCGCCCTGCGCAAGGGCCGGATCCAGGCGGGCCGGTCGACCGGGTCCTTCCTCAGCCGCGCAGCGCCGTCCGGCCGCCCCACCGGAGCCGGGGCAGGGTCGCGCGCAGCCCCGCCACCAGGGACGGCGGCCAGAGCAGCGCGCGCAGCCGGGTACCGCGCGGCGCCGCGGCCAGCAGCCCGCGGCGGGCGGTGGCCAGGTCGGCGCGCAGCTCCGGGCCGGCGGCGGGGACGCTGCCGGGGCGGGCGTAGCTGGCCGCCTCCTCGGCCCGGGCCAGCCGGGCGACCGCGGCGGCCACCCCGGAACCCGACTCCGCGCGCCGGCCCGGCCGGTGCGCGCCGCCGCCGGGCTCGGCCGCCTCGGCCAGGGCCTCGGCCACCTGCCGCGGCGTCCGGGTCGGGTCGGCGGTCCGGCCGAGGTCCAGCGCGGTGGCGGTGAGCTCGTCCCACAGCGCCGCCGCACTGCCGGCGGCCAGCCGGCGGCGGCGCTGCAGCACCCGCAGCCCGGCCGGCACCGCCACCAGCGCCAGGACGGCGAGGACGACGCCCGCGGTGCGCAGGGCGGCCGGCACCCACGAGTCGGCCTGCTGCGGCGTGGCCTGCGGCACCGGCGCGCCCTGGGGCGCCGGCTGGGCCCGCGGCGTCGGGACCGTCGGGGCGGGCAGGGGCGCGGTGGACGGGTCGGTGCGCGGGTCGACCTCCAGGTCCTGCGGCCGCGGCGCCCACGGCAGCTCGACGGCGCGGTCGGTGTCGATCGGGGTCGGGTCGTAGGGGACCCAGCCCAGGTCGTCGAAGTAGACCTCGACCCACGCGTGCGCGTCGTTGCTGGTGATCAGGCGGCTGCCGTCGGGCTGCACCGTCCCGGGGGTGTAGCCGAGCACCACCCGCGCCGGGACGCCGGCCGCCCGGACCAGCGCCGCCATCGCCCCGGCGTACTGCTCGCAGTAGCCCTGCCGCAGCCGCAGGAAGTCGGCCAGGTCGTCGCCGCTGGTGCCCGGCGCGGTGGACAGCGAGTACTCGTAGCCGTTGGCCGGGTCGGTGAAGTGCTCGTAGACGGCCTGCACCCGCTCGTAGGGGGTCTGCGCCCCGGCGGTCAGCGTGGCGACGAGCTCGTCGACGCTCGGGTCGAGGTCGGGCAGGGCGGTGTAGCGCTGCACCAGCGGCAGCTCCGGCGGCAGCGGATCGGCCTCGGCGAGCTCCTCGGCGGTGGGGCGCGGCTCGATCGCCGCGACCGACCAGGTCTGCCCGGCCGTCGACACGTCGCGGCCGAACACCGTGCCGGTGCCCGGGTCGAAGCGCCAGCGGTCGGGTTCGGCCACGTCGATCGCCTCCGGCGCGTACAGCACCGGGAGGAAGCGGTCCTCGTGGCCCAGGGCGGTGACCAGCGCGTCGACCGGCCGGCCTCCGCGCCGCCCCGGGAGGGTGGCCAGCTCGGCCTCGTCGGCGACGTCGCTCTCGCCGTCGAGGTTGCCGATCGTCCAGCCCTCCGCGGCGTCGTAGACCTCCAGCGCGACGACCCGCAGGTACCCGGGGTCGGGCACCGAGGCGTTGAGCCGCAGCAGGTCGACCGGCTCGTCGCGGGTCAGCTGGCCCTGCAGGGCCGCGGCCGGGTCCAGGGCGGTACCCGTCGAGCCGCCGCCTCCACCGGGGCCGAAGCCGCCCGAGAAGCTGCCCTCGGTCAGCGTGGGGACGACGGCGCCGACCACCAGGCCCAGCACCACGGCCGCCGCCCCGGTCCGGACGGCGGTCAGCGTCCCGGCCCCCAGCAGCGGACGCCGTCCCTCCGGCGAGCGCCGGCCCAGCCGCCGGTGCTGGTCGGCGAAGAGCAGCAGTGCCAGCCCCGCAGCCGGCGCGGCCACCGGCAGCACGCCGATCGACCCGGTCACCGTGCTCACCGGCACGCAGAACAGGACCAGCAGCCCCAGCCCGGCCAGCGCCGGCTGGCGCGCGCCGACGGCCACCAGGTCCACGGCGACGGCCACCAGGCCGGCCAGCAGCGTGGTGAGCGCGACCAGCCCGGTCAGCGGCAGCGCGGGCGTGGCCTGCTCGGCCATCTCCACCGTGCCCTCGGCCATCACCGTGCCGAGGTCGCCGAGGCTGCCGCCGGTGGGCAGCCACCCGCCCCACGCCTGGTCCGGGGCGAACAGCGCGGTGAGGACGCAGGCCAGCACGACCAGCTGGCCGGCCGGGACGGCGAGGGCGACCAGCGCGGTCCACCAGCCGGGGGCCGCGCCGTCGGGGGTCAGCCGGTCGGCCAGCGCGGCGCCGGCCACCCGCAGCAGCAGGCCGCCCGCGGCGACCGCGACGACCGCCGCGAGCACGGGCGGCCGCCAGTCGCCGTCGGTGAAGACCGGCATCAGCGCGAGGGTGCCCAGGGCCGTGGCGGCCGCGGCGGTCAGCGTCGTCCCGGCGTCGCGCAGCAGGTCGCGCGCGGTGTCGCCGCTCACCGGACGCCGACCTGCAGGACGCCGGGCCGGGCCACCTGGGCCCACACGTCGGCCACCGTGGCGCCGGCGCCGGCGACCGCCACCTGCCAGCCGCCGGCGCGCAGCAGGTCCGCCGCCGCCTCCTGCTGGCGGGTCAGCTCCGCGCGCGCCCCCGCGCCGACCGGCCGCCGGCGGCGGGCGGCCTCGGCCTCGGCCCAGCTGCCGATGTCGGTGAGGACGGCGAGGTCGGTGGCCGGGCCCGAGCGCACCCGCACCAGCTCGGCGGCCTCGTCCGGCCCGATCGTCCCGAGCAGCGCGACGACCGGGCCCTCGCCGGCCGCACGGGTCAGCAGCGCCAGGCCGGGGCCCAGGCCGGCCAGCCGGGACGGCGCCACCCCGGCGAGCCGGTCCAGCAGCTCCTCGCCGCTCAGCCCCCCGCCACCCGGCCCCGCGCCGGTCAGCTCGGCGCCCTCGGTGACGACCCGCAGCGTGGCGCCGCGCGCGAGCAGCTCGGTGCCGATGCTGGCCGCCGCCTCGACGAGCCACTCGAAGCTGTCCGGCGGAGGCGTGTCCGGGCCGTGAGGGGCGGCCCGGCGGTCGGCGGGCAGGGGACGGGAGACCAGGTGGGCGCGGGCCCGGGTGTCGAGCAGCAGGGTCGCCTGCGCGCGCCACGGCCGCTCCTCAAGCCGCACCATCAGCTCCCCGGTGCGCGCGGTCGCCCGCCAGTGCACCTTCCGCAGGTCGTCACCCTGCCGGTAGGGCCGGGTGCTCACGTCGTCCTCCCCGTGGACGGCGAGCGAGCGGCGCACGCCCGAGCCGCCGGCGCCGTGCCCGCCCCCCGGGCCGCCGGGGCCCAGCGGAACCACCCGCGGCACCACGACGAGCGCGGCGCTGTCGGCGCCCACGACGCTGCGCAGCACCAGGCCGAAGGGATCCACGAGCCGCAGCTTCAGCGGTCCGAGCCGGTAGCGGCCGCGTCGTCCGCCGTGCACCCGGTAGTGCAGCGTCGTGGAGCGGCCGCCGGGCAGCCGGTCCACGACGAACTGCGGGGTCGGCCCCAGCTCCTTCGGCAGGGTCTCGGCGAGCAGCCACAGCCCGCCGGTGCCGCGGCCGGCGTTGCTGAGCTCCAGCTGCACCTCGGCGTCCCGCCCGCGGGGCAGCCGGGCGGGGGTGACGGTGCGGCGGGAGGCGACCCGGAAGCGCTGCCGGGCGACGGCTCCGGCCGACAGCAGCGGCAGCGCCAGCACGAAGACCGCCACCTGCACCAGCGGCTGCTCACCCAGCAGCACGCCGAGCAGCAGCAGGGTGAGCCCGGCGGCGACCAGGCAGCGGCCGCGCAGCGTGAGGCTGGCCAGCGCGGTGGCGACCGGGCCGGCCACCTCAGCGCCCGCGGGGGACGGGCACGGTCCTCAGCAGGTCGGTCACCACCTGCTCGGCGGTCCGGCGCGAGGCGGCGGCGTCGGGGGTGAGCAGCAGCCGGTGCGCCAGCACCGGCACGGCGACGGTCTGCACGTCGTCGGGCAGCACGTGGTCGCGGCCGGCCAGCGCCGCGGCGGCGCGGGCGGTGCGCAGCAGCTGCAGGCCCGCGCGGGGCGAGGCGCCCAGCCGCAGGTCGGGGGAGCGGCGGCTGGCCTCGACCAGGGCCACCACGTAGCGGCGCACCGCCTCGGAGACGTGCAGCCGGCCAACGGCGGCGACCAGGGCGCGCACCCCCGCCGCGTCGGTGGCCGGGGTCAGCGTGGTCAGCGGGTCGGTGGTCACCAGGTCGTCGAGCATCGCCAGCTCGGCCTCCCGGTCGGGGTAGCCCATGGAGACCCGGGCGGTGAACCGGTCGCGCTGGGCCTCCGGCAGGGGATAGGTGCCCTCCATCTCGATCGGGTTCTGGGTGGCCATGACGAGGAAGGGCCGGGCCAGCTCGTAGCTGACGCCGTCCACCGTGACCTGCCGCTCGGCCATGCACTCCAGCAGCGCCGACTGGGTCTTGGGGGAGGCCCGGTTGATCTCGTCGGCCACCACGATGTTGGCGAACACCGCGCCCGGCTTGAACTCGAACTCGCGCGTCTCCTGGTCGTAGACCGACACCCCGGTGACGTCGCTGGGCAGCAGGTCGGGCGTGAACTGGATGCGCCGGACGCTCGCGTCGACCGAGGCGGCCAGCGCCTTGGCCAGCGTGGTCTTCCCGACGCCGGGCACGTCCTCGATCAGCAGGTGCCCCTCGGCCAGCAGCACGACCAGGGCCAGGTGGACGACGTCGGGCTTGCCGTGGACGACCCGCGCCATGTTCGCCGCGATGCGGGCGCCCTCCGCCGCGACGTCGACCGGGACCTCCGTGTTCGCGGTCGTCGGGGTCACCTCGGTCACGCAACCTCCTCGCTGGCGCTCGTCGGCCGCGTGCCCGACGGTGCTGTGTCCATGCGTGACCTCGCGAGCTCGGTCACGGGGCCGCCGCGCCGGCGCTCGTCGGCCGCGTGCCCGACGGTGCCCTGCCCCTGCATGACCTCGCGAGCCCGGTCACGTCATCAACGTTACGTGCCCGGACGCCTCCCGGGCGTGGCGTCGTACACGCGCACCCGGCCCCGTTCCGGCTCCCCACCGGCTCGCCTCCGGACCCCGCGACGGGCTCCACCGGGAGGCTGCGCCGGTGGGGCGGAGCGGGACGGCACCCCACCGCACCCCACCTCGCGGCCGGAGCCCGCGTCCGGGCCGCTGACCTGCGAGAGCGGCAGTGGGGAGGGCCCATCACGACATGGTGTCGAGTGGTGTCCGGTGGGGCGTAGTGGGTTAGTGTGTGGCCCGGTGGGGAGGTACGGCCCGTCCCGGGGGCGCCCCGGAGTGCGAGGAGGACCGATGGGGGAGGTGATCCGGTGTTCGTCGGCAGCTACCCGTTGCGCCTCGACGAGAAGGGCCGGCTCGCACTCCCCGTCCGCTTCCGCGAGCAGGTGGCCGGCGGCATGGTGATCAAGAAGGGCCAGGAGCGCTGCATCTACGGCCTCACCATGGGCCGGGTCGCCGAGCAGAGCGCCGCGGCCGCCGCGATGGCGCCCTCCGACACGGCCGCCGCCCGCATGCGCGCGCGCATGAGCTTCGGGTCGATGGTCGAGGTCGAGCCGGACAAGACCGGCCGCATCACCATCCCCGCCAACCTGCGCGAGTACGCCGGCCTCGACCGCGACGTGGTCGTCGTCGGCGTCGACACCCGCTTCGAGATCTGGGACGCCGCCACCTGGGACGCCTACGTGGCCGAGCAGGAGGCCATCTACGCCGACATGGAGAGCGAGGGGATGCCCACCCTCTCCTGAGCCGACGTCCCGCCCCTCCGACCCCTCCGGGCCCCACCCCCCGACCGAGCCGACTTCCCCGCGGCTCGACCGGTCCGGCCCGAGCCACCTTCCCCGCGGCTCGGACCCCCACGGCACCGGAGGAGACGCACCGCCCACCGGGCGCGCCGCCGGTCCCCACCGGCGCGGGCCCGCCCGTCCCCGCGGGGCTCCACCTGACGTACTTCCCCGGCGCCAGGCGGACCCCGCGGGGGGCGGGCCGGGCGCGTTCCCCGGGCCGGGACCCCACGGGACCCCACGGGACGGCCGGTCGGCCACACGGTCCCCACCGCGCCCCACCCGCCTCGAGAGCGCTCCCCAATCCCGGCGAAACGCCGCCGCGCTCCGCCCGCCGACCGCCGCCCAGCCCCACCATGGACGGGCCCCGCGCCCCCGAGGGCGCCCCGACCCCGTTCAGGAGCCGCCGACGATGAGCAGCACCGAGCCGGCGCCGGGAGGGCGGGACAGGTCCCCGGTGCACGTGCCCGTGCTGCTCGACCGCGTCACCGGGCTGCTCGCCCCGGCCTGCGCCGCCGACGGCGCCGTCCTCGTCGACGCCACCCTCGGCCTGGCCGGGCACTCGCTGGCCCTGCTGCGCGCCCACCCCGGGCTGCGGCTGGTGGGCCTGGACCGCGACCCCGACGCCCGCGCCGAGGCCGCCCGCCGGCTCACCGACGCCGGCGTCGCCGACCGGGCCACCGTCGTCCCCGCAGTCTTCGACGAGCTGCCCGAGGTCCTCGACCGGCTCGGCCTGACCGAGGTCCAGGCGGTCCTGTTCGACCTCGGGGTCTCCTCGCTGCAGCTCGACCGCCCCGACCGCGGCTTCAGCTACGCCGTCGACGCCCCGCTGGACATGCGGATGGACCCGTCGGCGCCGCGCACCGCCGCCGACGTCGTCAACACCTACCCCGCCGCCGACCTCGCGCGGGTGCTGCGCGTCTACGGCGAGGAGCGCTTCGCCACCCGCATCGCCCAGGCCATCGCCCGCGAGCGCGAGCGCGCGCCGTTCACGCACACCGAGCGGCTGGCGCACCTGGTGCGCGACTCGATCCCGGCCGCCACCCGCCGCACCGGCGGCCACCCGGCCAAGCGCACCTTCCAGGCGCTGCGCATCGAGGTCAACGACGAGCTCGGCGTGCTCGAGCGGGCGCTGCCGGCCGCACTCGACGCGCTCGCCGTCGGCGGCCGCATCGCCGTGATCACGTTCCACTCGCTCGAGGACCGCATCGTCAAGCAGACCCTCGCCGCCGGTGCGGTGGACCGCACGCCACCCGGCCTGCCGGTGCCCCTGCCCGAGATGAGCCCGACGCTGCGGCTGCTGACCCGCGGCGGCGAGGCGCCCTCGGAGGCGGAGGTCGCGGCCAACCCACGGGCCGCCTCGGCCCGCGTGCGGGCCGCCGAGCGGATCCGGCGGGCCGCGTGAGCGCCACGGCGGCGCGGCCGCCCCACCCGACGAGGAGGACGACGCACCGGTCGCGGACGCGGCCGACCGGCGACGGTGAGGAGGCCGCATGAGCGCCACCGCCCGCGCGGCGGGGAACCCGTCCGGGGACCGCCCCGGCCGCCGGACCCCGCCCCCGCTGAGGAAGGACCCCCTTCCGGAGGCCCGTCGCGGCCCCGTCCCGGGTAGGCCCCGTCCAGAGGCTCGCCGCGAGGCTGCGAGCGGTGAGGAGGACGGGGTCCTGCTCCGAAGGGTGGGGAGGACGGGGCCCTTCCCGGAGCCGCCCGTCCACGCGACGGGCACCACCCCCGGCCGGCCGGCGACCGGCGAGCGGCCCACGACCATCGAGCGGCCGGGTGCCGAGTCGCGCGCCGCGCGGACCGCCACCCCGGCGCCCGCGCGCCCCGTCGGCGCCCACACCGCCCCCGTGCGCACCGGCTCGCTGCGGAGCCGCACCGCCGCCCACCCGCCCCAGGCTCCCGGCCCGGCGCCCCGGACCACCTCGGGCTCGCCGGCGTCCCGCCTGCGCAGCGCGGTCGGCGCCCACCGTGCGCGCCTCGTGCTGTTCGTCGTCACCCTGCTGGTGGCCACCACCCTGGGACTGCTGTTCCTCAACACCGCCATCGCGGTCAACTCGCTCAAGGCCACCCAGCTCGCGGCCGCCAACGAGGACCGCGCCCAGGAGGTGCAGCGCCTGGAGCAGCAGGTGATCGCGGGTGGCACGCCCGCCGAGCTGGCGCGCGAGGCGCGCGAGGCCGGCATGGTGCCCGCCGGCCCGGCCGCCTACCTGGTCGTCGGGGAGGACGGCAGCGTCACCCTGCGCGGCAAGGCCGTGCCGGCCGAGGACCCGGAGCCCAGCGAGGTCCCGTCGCTGCCCGCGCCACCGGTGACCGGGGGTGGGGACTGATCGTGCCGACCCCACCGCGCCCGCCCGCCCCCCGCCGGCGTCCCGCCGACCGTGCCCCGCTGCGCGGCGGTGCGACCGGCGCGTTCACCTCCCGCCGTGCCCCCGGCAGCCGTCGGGTGCCCGGCGTGCTGCGGACCAGCCGCCGCCGCTACAGCGTCGGGTTCGTCCTCGTCGTCGTCCCGCTGCTGGTCATCACCGGCAAGCTGTGGCTGCTGCAGGGCGTCGACAGCGGCCAGTACGCCCTCGCGGCCACCCAGGACCGCATCCGCGTCCAGGACATCGCCCCCCTGCGCGGCTCGGTCGTCGACCGCGACGGCAACCCGCTGGCCTACACCGCCGAGGCGTTCCGCGTCACGGCCGACCCGACCCTGGTCGCCGACCCGGCGCGCACGGCCCTGGCGCTGACCACGCTGCTCGACGTCCCCGTCTCCGAGCTCACCGACCTGCTCTCCGAGGACGGCCGCTACGTCGTCCTGGCCTCGCAGGTCCCGCCGGAGACCGTCGACGCCGTCGACGAGCTCGAGCTGGCCGGGATCTTCTCCGAGGACGACCCGGTGCGGCACTACCCCGCCGGGTCGGTCGCCGGGCAGGTCGTCGGCTTCACCGGCCGCGACGGCCAGGGGCTGGCCGGTGTCGAGCAGACCCTCGACGAGCAGCTCGCCGGCACGCCGGGGGAGCGGCGGGTCGAGGTCGGCAGCGGCGGGCACCCGATCCCCTCGGGCATCGACGAGTCCACGCCCGCCGTCGACGGCCGGACCGTCGAGCTGACCATCGACTCCGACCTGCAGTTCGTCACCGAGCAGCGGCTGCAGGAGGCCTGCGAGGACGGCGCCACCACCCGCGCCTCGGCCGTCGTCCTCGACGTGCACACCGGTCAGGTCGTCGCGATGGGCTCCTGCCCGGGCTACGACCCCGGCGACTACTCCCGGACCGATCCGGAGCTGCTGGGCAACCCGATCGTCTCCAGCGTCTTCGAGCCCGGCTCGGTGCTCAAGGCGGTCACGCTCGCGGCGGCCGTGGAGGAGGGGAAGGCCACGCCGGACACGGTGCTCAGCGTCGACGGGCACATCCAGGCCGGGGACAGGGTGGTGCGCGACGCCCACGACCACGAGCCGATCGACTGGACGGTCACCGGCATCCTGGCCAAGTCCAGCAACGTCGGCACGATCATGCTGGCCCGCGAGGTGGGCGACGAGAAGCTCGAGGAGTACCTGAGGGCCTTCGGCCTGGGCAGCGCCACCGGCATCGAGCTGCCCGGGGAGAGCGCCGGCATCCTCCAGGACTCCGCGGACTGGACCGAGAGCCGCGCGGCCAACGTGCCGATCGGGCAGGGCGTCTCGGTGACCACGCTGCAGATGGCCTCGGTCTACCAGGCGATCGCCAACGGCGGGGTGCGCATCCCGCCGCGCATCGTCTCCTCGGTGGGTGGCGAGCCCGCCCCGGCGCCGAAGAGCACGCGGGTGCTCAGCGAGGGCACCGCCGACGGCGTCGCCCACATGCTCGAGGCCGTCGTCGGGCCCGGCGGCACCGCCCCGCTGGCGCAGGTCGAGGGCTTCCGGGTGGCCGGCAAGACCGGCACCGCGCAGCGGGCCAACCCCGAGTGCAACTGTTACGAGGGCGGCGGCTACGTGACGACGTTCGTCGGGTTCGCCCCGGCCGACGACCCGCAGTACGTCGTCGCGGTCGACCTCGAGCGGCCCACCAGCAACGAGGAGGGCGGCCAGGTGGCCGCCCCCGTCTTCGCCGACGTCATGCGCCAGGCGCTGACCGCCGACGGCATCGTGCCGTCGGGGACGCCCCGCCCCGACTTCGTGCTGACCGGCCCGGAGCGGTGAGGGACCACCCTCCTCCCCACGCCTCGCAGTAGCAGGACCCCGTCCTCCCCACCCCTCGGAGAAGGACCCCGTCCTCCTCACCGCTCGCAGGCTCGCGGCGAGCCTCTGGACGGGGCCTACCCGGGACGGGGCCAGCGGCGGGGCCCTGCACGGGGGCCGTTCCTGCACGTCACCAGGCCGGGGACGGGGCCGTCATCGGGCGGCGGCGCGCCCCTCCGCGTGTGGGCGGCGGGCCCCGACCGGCCCGCCGGTAGATTGGAGTCCCGTGAGCGAGAGCGGGAGGGAGACGGCGGCCCGGCCGACGGGGACCGACCCGCTGACCCTCGCCGACCTCGCCGACCTGCTCGGCGC
>DATIMX010000539.1:0-7332 GCA_035474935.1 Geodermatophilus sp.
CCGGTGCCGGGGCTGTCGTCGAAGAAGGCGGGCAAGGCCGGCGGCATCGACGTCCAGGGCCTGCCGCGGGCCGAGCTGGCCGACCTCATCACGCAGATGAACGACCAGATGCTGGCCGCCGCCCGCGAGCTGCAGTTCGAGGTGGCCGCCCGGCTGCGCGACGAGCTGACCGAGCTGAAGAAGGAGCTGCGCCAGCTCGACGCCGCGCACGCCTGAGCGAGGATCCCGCCCTCCCCACGTCCGCAGGCGTCCGGGAGGCGTGGCGCCAGGTGGTCCATGTCACGCCCGGATGAATTGCTTCCCATTCGAGGAATACAACGCATCGCGGTAGCGTCATGGGGTAAGTAATCCGCTCGATGGCGGCCCCGCAGTGGGTCGGCGTCGGCGGTTTCCGTGGAGGGGAGTATCCCCGCGCGGCGGTGTCGTCAGTACGGGGTCCCCATGGACCCCCGGCGCCGCTGGCCACCTCAGCAGTGAGGGGGCGGGAGAGACCTCCGGTCCGACACCGCGGCGCCTCGTGCGCCGCCGAGTCACCGGAGGTATCTGCCTTGGACGTGCCCTTCTGGGTCTGGGCCCTGACGATCGCCGCGATCGTCGGGATGCTGGTGTTCGACTTCGTCGGTCACGTGCGCACCCCGCACGCACCGACGCTG
Source organism: Geodermatophilus sp. (assembly GCA_035474935.1). GTDB lineage: Bacteria > Actinomycetota > Actinomycetes > Mycobacteriales > Geodermatophilaceae > Geodermatophilus. The sequence continues at coordinate 654 of DATIMX010000539.1, forward strand.
CGCGAGTCGGCGATCTGGTCGGCGGTCTACGTCGGCATCGCCGTGGTCTTCGGTCTGCTGGTCCTGTGGTTCTCCGGTGGCCAGTACGCCGGTGAGTACTTCGCCGGGTACATCACCGAGAAGAGCCTCTCGGTCGACAACCTCTTCGTGTTCGTCCTGATCATGGCCAGCTTCGCGGTCCCACGGGAGCTGCAGCAGAAGGTGCTGCTGTTCGGCATCGCCTTCGCGCTGGTCCTGCGGACGGCGTTCATCTTCGTCGGCGCGGCCGCCATCGAGGAGTTCAGCTGGATCTTCTACGTTTTCGGCGGGTTCCTCATCTGGACGGCGTGGGCGCAGGCGCGCAGCGGCGGCCACTCGCACGACGAGGAGTTCAAGGAGAATGCCGCGCTGCGGCTGGCCCGCAGGGTCTTCCCGACCACCGACGAGTACCACTCCGACAGGATGGTCACCAAGGTCGGCGGCCGGCGGTACATCACCCCGCTGGCCATCGCCCTGGTCGCCATCGCCAGCGCGGACATCCTGTTCGCCGTCGACTCGATCCCGGCGATCTTCGGGCTGACCCAGGAGACCTACCTCGTCTTCACCGCCAACGCCTTCGCGCTGCTGGGCCTGCGACAGCTGTTCTTCCTCATCGACGGCCTGCTCGACCGGCTGGTCTACCTGGCCTACGGGCTGGCCGTGATCCTCGGCTTCATCGGCGTCAAGCTGCTCATCCACGCGCTGCACGAGAACGAGCTGCCGTTCATCAACGGCGGTGAGCACGTCACGGTCATCCCCGAGGTGCCCACCTGGCTGTCGCTGACGGTCATCCTGGTCACGCTCCTCGTGACCACGCTGGCGAGCCTGGCGAAGAACCGGCGTGACGCGGCCCGCGGCCTCGAGTCGCCCACCGGCGCGGGGGACGCGGCGGCCGGCCACCAGGGTCTGGTGGCGCAGGGGCCCGGCGACCGCGACCCGCACGCGCGCCGTCCCGACGAGGCCCCGCCCTCGCCGCACGACGCGCCGGTCACCGACGCCGACGAGCACGCCGCCACCGGCGCCGCCCGCCACCGCGGCTGATTCCTTCCGCACCGCCACACCGGGCCCGTCCTCGCCGAGGGCGGGCCCGGTGCCGTCCGCGGCCGGGCCGGCGGCGGTGTCCCCGGGAACACTACGAACACTTCAGGCGTCACGTCGAAGGACGACCGGGGGGCAGGTACGGTGGGCGCCGCGGTTCCAGAAGGCCGCAGCCACTGAGGGCTGCGCCGCTCCGGGGCCGTTCGGTGGAGGGGAGTATCCCCCCGCGGCAGTGTCGTCATCACGAGGTCCCATGGCCTCCGGTGCTGCCGATCGCCGGCCCTCGGGCCGGCGGTGGGAGAGACCTCCGGTGCTGACACCTGCATGTCCCCGGAGGAACTGACCGCATGGAACTGCCCGTCTGGTTCGAGGTCGCGACGTTCGTGGGACTGACCGTCCTGCTGCTCGCGGACCTCGCCATCGTCGCCCGCCGCCCGCACGAGCCCTCCGTGAAGGAGGCGAGCATCTGGGTCAGCTTCTACGTGGCCCTCGCCCTGCTGTTCGGGCTCCTGCTGCTGAGCTTCACCAACGCCACGTACGCGACGGAGTTCTACGCCGGCTGGCTGACGGAGTACTCGCTGTCGGTCGACAACCTCTTCGTCTTCGTGATCATCATGGCCCGGTTCCGGGTGCCCCGGCACCTGCAGCAGGAGGCCCTGATGGTCGGGATCATCATCGCCCTGATCCTGCGCGGGATCTTCATCCTGCTCGGCGCCGCGGTGATCGAGCGGTTCATCTGGGTCTTCTACATCTTCGGCGCCTTCCTCGTGTACACCGCCATCAACCTGGTCCGGCACCGCGGCGAGGACGAGGACTACGAGGAGAACGCCTTCATCCGGCGGATGCGCAAGGTCCTGCCGATGACCCAGGACTTCCAGGGCGCCAAGATTCGCGTCACCGAGAACGGCAAGAAGCTCTGGACGCCGATGGTGATCGTCTTCCTCGCCCTGGGGACGACGGACCTGCTGTTCGCGCTCGACAGCATCCCGGCGATCTTCGGTCTGACCCGTGAGCCGTTCATCGTCTTCACCGCGAACGTCTTCGCGCTCATGGGCCTGCGGCAGCTGTACTTCCTGCTCGGTGGCCTGCTCAAGCGGCTGGTCTACCTGTCGCTGGGGCTGGCGGTCATCCTCGCCTTCATCGGCGTCAAGCTGATCCTCGAGGCCCTGCACGAGAACAACCTGCCGTTCATCAACGGCGGCGAGCACGTGGAGGCCGTCCCGACCATCCCGATCTGGCTGTCGCTGAGCATCATCCTCGGCGTCCTGCTGATCGCCACGGTCGCCAGCCTGCTCAAGACCCGCGGCCAGCTGCCCGACGAGGACTCGGGCCCGGGAGCTCCGGAGGTCGCGCCGGAGACCGCCGAGTCCGTGGCCACGGGTGGGCCGACCGCGGCGGCCAAGGCCGAGTCGCGGCTCACGGTGGAGCCCGAGGAGGAGACCCGCCGCCGCTGAGCCCCGCGCCCGGCGAGCACCACCGTGCGCCCCGACGACCTCGCGCTGCTGCGCACGCCCGGCGTCCCCACGGTCTCCCCGGACGGGCGCATGGCCGTGGTCGCGGTCACCCGGCCCGACCCGGGGGACGACGCCGAGCGCAGCCGGCTGTGGGCCGTGCCCACCGACGGGTCGGCGCCGGCCCGCCCGCTGACGCCCGGTCCGCGGGACACCGACCCGGTCTTCTCCCCGGACGGCCGCTGGCTGGCCTACCGGGGAGCCGAGTCGGGTGGGCCGCCGCAGCTGCACCTGCTGCCCACGGCCGGCGGCGCACCGCGCCGGCTGACCGACACCCCGCTGGGGGCCGGCCGGCCGGTCTGGTCCCCGGACTCCCGTCGGCTGGCCTGGACCGGCCGGGTGCCGCAGGTCGACCGCTCCGGCGCGGACCGCGCCGCGCAGCCGCCGTGGCTGGTCACCACGCTGCGCTGGCAGGCCGACGGGGCCGGGGTCGTGACCGACCGGCACAGCCACGTCTTCGTCCTCGACCTGCCGGCCGACGGGGAGGACGACGGCACGCCGCCGCGGCCCCGCCAGGTCACCGACGGCAGCGCCGACGACACCGACGTCACCTGGAGCCCGGACGGCGCAGAGCTGGCGTTCGTCTCCGCCCGGCACGCGCGCGCCGACCGCGACCTGGTGCGCGACGTGTACGCCGTCCCGGCCGCGGGCGGGACGCTGCGCCGGGTCACCGACGGCCGGGCGGAGTGCGCGCGGCCCGCCTACGACCCCTCCGGCGACTGGATCTGGCTGACCGCCCGGCTGGAGCTGGGCCGCGACGGGCTGGACGTCGCCGGCCGCGGCGCCACGCTCTGCCGGGTACGGGCCACCGGCGGCGCGCTCGAGCCGGTGCTGGCCCCCGCCGCCACCGACCGCGGCGACGCGACCCCGGCCACCGTGCTGGCCGGGGGAGCGGCCCACCTCGGAGTGCGCTCGCGCGGCGCCGTCGAGCTGTTCCGCGTGCCGCTGGACGGCGGGTCGCCGGAGGCGCTGGTCGACGGGCCGTTCACCGTGCACGGGCTGGCCGCGGCCGGCGGGGTCGTCGTCGCCACGGTCGGGCACGACCGCTCCGCGGGTGAGCTGATCGCCGTCACGCCCGGCCGGCGGCGGCTGCTCACCGGCTTCGGCCGGGCGCTCGGCGCGACCGGGCGGCTGCACCGCTCCGAGGAGCGCACCGCGACCGCACCGGACGGCACCGAGGTGCACGGGTGGGTGACCCTGCCCGACGGGCCGGGGCCGCACCCGGTGCTGCTGTGCCTGTCCGACCCGCTGCACCGCCCCGAGGGCTGGTCGCTGTCGGTGGACACCCAGGTGCTGGTGTCGGCCGGCTACGCCGTCGTCCGCTGTGCCCCGCGGGGCTCGCCCGGGTACGGGCAGGCGCACGCCCGGGCGGTGCGCGGCGCCGGCGGCACGGTGGACGCCGACGACGTCGCCGCCTTCCTCGACGCCGTGCTGGCCGACCCGGCGCTCGACCCGGAGCGGGTCGGGGTCATGGGCACCGGCTACGGCGGCTGGCTGGCGACGGTGCTCACCGGCCGGACGACGCGGTTCGCCGCGGCCGTCGTCGACGGGGCGCTCACCGACCCGGCCGGGCTGATCGGCACCTCGGACGTGGGCTGGTGGTTCGTCGACCAGTACCTCGGCGCCGACCCGCCGGTCCCGTCGGCCGGGACCGCCACGCCCACCCTGGTGGTGCACGGGGAGGACGACCGGCGCTTCCCGCGCGAGCAGGGGATGCGGCGCTACGTCGAGCTCAGGCGCCGCGGCGTCCCGGCGGAGCTGCTGCTCTTCCCCGGGGAGGGCTCGGACCTCGGCCGCACCGGGCGGCCCCGGCACCGGCTGGCCCGGCTCGAGCACCTGCTGCGCTGGTGGGCGCGCTGGCTGCCGGTCACCCCTGACGAGGACCTCCCGGGTGCGGTCGTGGACGGCGGACCCTCGCCGGGCAACCATGACGGCCGGGAGCCGCTGACCGTGCGGGCGACCCGGCTGGACTGAGCGGACGGTCCGCTCACTACCGAGCCGATGGAGTCGGCCTCCCTGCGCTCCGGGAGCGGGACGGTCGCCGACCTGCGGACGACGGCTCAGGTGGGGGGACAGGACGGTTTGCCGTCGGTGTCCGCGCGTCCCTAGGGTGCGGCATGGACGTCGTCGAGGTCACGCCCACGTTCGAGCAGTACGCCTACACCTTCGGCGGCGTCGCGCCGCTCATGCGGATCAGGCCGGGGACGGCGCTGCGGGTGTGGTCCGAGGACGCGTTCAACGGTGCGCTCCGCTCGACCAAGGACCTCTCCAGCGACAAGGTCGACCTGCGCTTCGTCAACCCGCAGACCGGGCCCTTCCACGTCGAGGGAGCCGAGCCCGGGGACACGCTGGCCCTGCACTTCGTGGCGATGGAGCCGGCGCGGGACTGGGGCGCCTCGGCCGCCATCCCGTTCTTCGGCGGACTGACCAGCACCGCGGTGACCGCCACCCTGCAGGAGGCGCTGCCGGACACCACCTGGATCTACGAGCTCGACCGCGCGGCCAACACGGTGACCTTCGCCGCCCGCCACACCGACCTGGCGATCGCCCTCCCGGTGGAGCCGATGCTGGGCACGGTCGGCGTCGCGCCGATGGGCGGCGAGGTGCGCAGCTCGCTGGTCCCCGAGCGCTTCGGCGGCAACATGGACACCCCGCAGATGCGGGCCGGCACCACCTGCTTCCTCGGGGTCAACGTCGAGGGCGCGCTGTTCTCGGTCGGCGACGGGCACTACCGGCAGGGCGAGGGCGAGGCCTGCGGCACCGCCGTCGAGGGCGCGATGACCACCACGCTGATCGTCGAGCTCATCAAGGGCGACGCGCCGGCCTGGCCTCGTCTGGAGGACGACACCCACTGGATGACCGTCGGTTCCAGCCGTCCGCTGGAGGACGCCTGGCGGATCGCGCAGGTGGAGCTGGTGCGCTGGTTCCGCGACCTCTACGGGCTGCACCCGATGGACGCCTACCAGCTGCTGTCGCAGACCGTCGAGGTGCCGATCGCCAACGTCGTCGACGCCAACTACAGCACCGTCGTGAAGGCGCGGAAGTCGCTGCTGCCGCGGGCCACCGCGTACGGCGGACTGCACGAGGACCTCCGCCGCCGCGCGGCCACCCTGCTCTGACGCCCCTCCCGGAGGCACCCATGGACCTGCAGCTCACCGGCTCCCGCGTGCTCGTCACCGGCGGCACCCGCGGCATCGGCCGCGCCGTCGTCGAGACGTTCGTCGACGAGGGCGCCGTCGTGGAGTTCTGCGCCCGCGACACCGCCGAGATCGAGGCGGTGGAGAAGGCGGTGGTCGAGCGCGGCGGCCGGGCGACCGGCGCGCAGCTCGACGTCCGGGACGGGCCGGCGCTGACCGGCTGGGTCGAGGCTGCCGCCGGTCGGCTCGGCGGGATCGACGCCGTCGTCGCCAACGTCAGCGCGCTCGCCATCCCCGACACCGAGGAGAACTGGTACGCCTCCTTCGAGGTCGACCTCATGCACACGGTGCGGCTCGCCACGGCCGCGATCCCGCACCTGGAGGCCAGCCCGAACGGCTCGATCGTCGCCGTCTCCAGCGTCTCCGGGCGCGAGGCCGACTTCGCCTCCGGCCCCTACGGGACGATGAAGACCGCCATCGTCGGCTACGTCTCCGGGCTGGCGTTCCAGCTGGCCGGGCGCGGGGTGCGGGCCAACGTCGTCTCGCCGGGCAACACCTACTTCACCGGCGGGGTCTGGGATCAGATCGAGCAGGGCCAGCCGGATCTGTACTCGTCCGTGCTGGGCCTCAACCCCACGGGCCGGATGGGGACGCCGGAGGAGATGGCCCGCGCCGTGGTCTTCCTGTCCAGCCCGGTGTCGAGCTTCACGACCGGCACCAACCTCGTCGTGGACGGCGCCCTCACCCGCGGCATCCAGCTCTGAGAGGCTGCGGCATGGCACTCATCTACCCCGTGCAGGCCGACTCCCCGGAGCCCGAGGACGGCACCGACCCCGAGTTCGCCGAGCTGGCCGCCGACCTCTCCGACACCTGGCTGGTCGAGGTCGCCCTCAGCGACGACGGGGACGACGCGTGCTTCGGCCCGCTGTCGGCCCGCGCGGCCTGGGACCTCGCGCTCGGCATCGACGAGCGGCG
>DATIMX010000540.1:0-3134 GCA_035474935.1 Geodermatophilus sp.
CGGCGACGGCCGGCCCGACACAGCCCGAGGCTCGGCCCGAACGGGGCCGGACACCGCTCTCCCGTGGCGGTGGCCGGCCCCGTTCGGCGTTTCAGCGCCTCGCTCGCGCTCACACCAAGGAACAGGGGTCGGCACACAGGTCGTGCCCTATGTACGAGCCCAGGTTCCTGTGTGCCGGCCGCGGGGTGGCGCCGATGATCACTGCAGGCGCCGACGTCAGGTGGCCAGGAAGTCCGCGTCCGCGAACCGCGCGGTGCGGCGCTCGTACTCGCGCATCGTGCCGGGCCACTCGTGGGCGTTCCGCGGTCCTGATTCCGAGCGCTCCGCCATCTCGGCGGCGAAGGCGTCCGCCACCTCGCGGCGGACCTCGAGCGTGCGGGTGCCGGTGGCGATCCGGCGGACCGCCTGCCGCACGTAGCGCGCCTGGCACTCGATCATGTGCACCACCGAGCCCGACCGCAGCGCGGTGTGTGGCCCGTGCACGAGGAACAGGTTGGGGAAGCCGGGTACGGCGATGCCGAGGTGGGCGGCGGCGCCGTCACGCCACTCGTCGGACAGCTCCCGACCGTCGCGGCCGAACACCTTCATGGGCGTGACGAACACGTCGGGCTCGAAACCCGTGGCCAGGACGACGACGTCCACCGGGTGCAGGGCACCGTCGGCGGTGCGCACGCCGCAGGGAGTCACCTCCTCGACCGCCGCCGTCACGAGGTCGACGTGCGGTTTCCGGAGGGAGCGGTACCAGTCCGACGACACGAGCACCCGCCTACTCCCGAGCGCATGGGCCGGGCGCAGGCGTGCCCGCAGCCCTGCATCCGGGACCTGGACCCGCAGCAGGAGCTCCCACGCCCGGCGCACCGCGGCGGAGGCGGGCCCGACCGGTGCCGCACCCGCGCGTTCGAACACCGCCATCAGCAGCGCCCTGGCGCCGCGGCGCCATGCGGGCACCCGCCGGAACAGCGCGTGGTGCAGCGCGGAGTAGCGACGGTCCGGCTTCGGGACGAGATGGGCGGCCGAGCGCTGGAACACGGTCAGGTGCGCGACGTCGTCGGCGACCGCCGGCACGATCTGCACCGCGCTCGCCCCGGTCCCGACCACCGCCACGCGCCGCCCACGCAGGTCGACGTCGGGGTCCCAGCGGGCGGAGTGCAGGACGGGGCCGCGGAAGGAAGCGAGGCCGGGCACGTCCGGCCGGGTCGGCCGGGTCAGCTGCCCGCAGGCCGCCACCAACACCTCGGCCTCCAGGGCGTCGCCGGTGGCCGTCGTCAGCCGCCAGACGGACCGGTCGTCGTCGTAGCGGGCCTCGGTGACCTCGGTGCGCAGGCGCAGGCGCGGCCGCAGCCCGAACTCGTCGGTGATGCGGCGCAGGTAGCGCAGGATGTCCGGCTGCGGGGCGAACCGCCTGCTCCAGCGGTGCTCGAGGGCGAAGGAGAACGAGTAGAGGTGCGACGGAATATCGCAGGCGGCACCGGGGTAACTGTTCTCCCGCCAGACCCCGCCGACGTCCGAGCCGCGTTCGAGCACGACGGGGTCGCCGTCGTCCCGGACGGCGACGGCCGCGGCGATGCCACCGAAGCCGGCTCCGATCACCACGACCTTCGGCCTGGTCGTCATATATCGACCGTAACGGGCGCATCGCCACACGGCAGGTCGCGACGACGTCGACTCCGCCACTCCGACGTCGGGGAATGCCCTCGTGCAGGCCCGTGTTGTACAAGACGTGATCAGAGCTCGCAGCCACCTGCTCCCGTGGGGGCCGTTCTGCGTTCGGTGACTCGAGCGGAACGGGACGGGGTAGCGGCGAGTGGGTGGCGGCGAGCGGCGAGCGGACGTGTCCCTTGCCAGCGGCGCGGGCGTGCGGCACTCTGCGTGCACACACCGACCAGGCCTCCCGGACCCGCTTTGACCCCCCTTTCGAGGGACGGGTACTCTGTGGTCTTGCGCTCGACCTGGTCGGGCCGATCTGCGTGCCCGATGGCCACTGCACCCGCTTCGCGTGGGAACGGCAGGCCGGTGGACGCGTAGGTCCTGCCACCTCGGGAAGGTTCCCCGATCCGGTCCGTACGGTGTGCAGGGGCGCGACACGCCCGACCTCGGGGGAGGGTGGCCGGTGAAGCCGACCTCCTGACCAGGTCGAGCACCGACCAACCCGAGTACCAACGGTTCACGACAGCACGCGGTTTCGACTGCACAGAGGGAAGAAGTAAACGGTCCATGCCCACGATCCAGCAGCTGGTCCGCAAGGGCCGTCAGGACAAGGTCTCCAAGACCAAGACCGCGGCGCTCAAGGGCAGCCCGCAGCGCCGCGGGGTGTGCACGCGCGTGTACACCACGACGCCCAAGAAGCCGAACTCGGCGCTCCGCAAGGTCGCCCGCGTGAAGCTGTCGAGCCAGATCGAGGTCACGGCCTACATTCCCGGTGAGGGCCACAACCTGCAGGAGCACTCCATCGTGCTCGTGCGCGGCGGCCGGGTGAAGGACCTGCCGGGCGTCCGCTACAAGGTCATCCGCGGCTCGCTGGACACGCAGGGTGTGAAGAACCGCAAGCAGTCCCGCAGCCGCTACGGTGCGAAGAAGGAGAAGAGCTGATGCCTCGCAAGGGCCCTGCTCCCAAGCGGCCGCTGGTCAACGACCCGGTCTTCGGTTCCCCGCTGGTCACCCAGTTGGTGAACAAGGTGCTCAAGGACGGCAAGCGCAGTCTCGCCGAGCGCATCGTCTACGCGGCCCTCGAGGGCACGCGCGACAAGACCGGCACCGACCCCGTCGTCACGCTCAAGCGGGCGATGGACAACGTGCGCCCCGCCCTGGAGGTCAAGAGCCGCCGTGTCGGTGGTGCGACCTACCAGGTTCCCGTCGAGGTGCGTGCGCCGCGGCAGACCACGCTGGCCCTGCGCTGGTTGGTCAGCTACGCCGGCCAGCGCCGCGAGAAGACCATGGTCGAGCGGCTGATGAACGAGCTGCTCGACGCGAGCAACGGCCTCGGCGCCGCCGTCAAGCGGCGCGAGGACATGCACAAGATGGCGGAGTCCAACAAGGCCTTCGCCCACTACCGCTGGTGACCGGCCGACCGTCGGCGCCAACCGAGGAGAGCTGAGACGTGGCACGGGACGTGCTGACGGACCTGACGCGGGTCC
>DATIMX010000541.1:0-5749 GCA_035474935.1 Geodermatophilus sp.
CCTGCCGGGGTGGCTGCGCCGGCGGAGACTGCCGGCATGAGCGACGTCGCGGTCGCCGGCGGGGGGCTCATCGGGCTGGCCACGGCCTGGCAGGCGGCCCGGCGTGGGCTCTCGGTCACCGTCGTCGACGACTCCCCCGGCACCGGCGCGTCGGCCGCCGCGGCCGGGATGCTCGCCCCGGTCACCGAGGCCGGCTACCGCGAGGAGGCGCTGCTGCGGCTGGGCCTGACCTCGGTCGAGCGGTGGCCGACCTTCGCCGCGGAGGTCGAGCGGGCCAGCGGCACCTCGGTCGGGCTGCGCACGGCCGGCACGCTCGTCGTCGGCTTCGACGAGGACGACGTCCGCGAGCTCGCCGCGCTGCACGCCTTCCAGCGGGAGCTGGGCCTGGACGCCGAGCGGCTCACCCCCCGGGAGGCCCGCCGCCGCGAGCCCTCGCTCACCCCGCGGGTGCGCGGCGGGCTGCTCGTCGCCGGCGACCACTCCGTCGACGGCCGGGCTCTGCACGCCGCGCTGCTGGTCGCCGCGCTGGACGCCGGGGTGCGCCTGGTGCGCGACCGGGTCACCGAGCTGCGCGTCGTCGGCGGCCGGGCGGTGGGCCTGGAGACGGCGGACGGCGGCACGGTGGCGGCCGGCACCGTCGTCCTCGCGCTCGGCGCGCACAGCGGCCGCCTGCCCGGGGTCCCGCCGCTGCCGGTGCGCCCGGTGAAGGGCCAGATCCTGCGGCTGGCCGGCGCGAGCGACCTGCTCGAGGGCACGGTGCGTGCGCTGGTCCGCGGGCGGCCCGTCTACCTGGTGCCCTACGCGGGCGACCGGCTCATCGTCGGCGCGACGACCGAGGACCGCGGCTTCGACCCGACCGTCACCGCGGGCGGGGTGCACGACCTGCTGCACGACGCGATCGACGTCGTCCCCGGGATCAGCGAGCTGGAGCTGGTCGAGACGCTGGCCCGGTGGCGCCCCGGCACGCCGGACAACGCCCCGCTCCTGGGCCCCGGCCCGCTGCCGGGCCTGGTGCTGGCTACCGGGCACCACCGCAACGGCGTGCTGCTCACCCCGGTCACCGCCGAGGTGACCGCCGAGCTGCTGGCCACCGGCGTGCTGCCCGAGCTCGCCGCCCCCTTCACCGCCGACCGCTTCGGGAGGTAGCCGTCATGCAGGTCACCGTCAACGGCGAGGACACCGAGCTGGCCGCGGACACCACCGTCGCCGACCTGGTCGCCGCGCGCAGCGGCACGCACGACCGGGTCGCGGTGGCGCTCAACGGGGACGTCGTCCCCCGGAGCAGCTGGCCGGGGACGCGCATCTCCCCCGGCGACACCCTCGAGGTCCTCGCCCCGACCGCAGGAGGCTGAATGAAGGACCCCCTTGCCCCCCACCGCTCGCGAGCTCGCGGCGGGCCCCTGCAAGGGGGCCTGCGCGAGGAGGCCACCGACCCGTTCAGGATCGCCGGCGAGACCTTCACCTCCCGGCTGCTCCTCGGCACCGGCGGCGTGCCCGACCTGGAGACCCTCGAGGCGGCGGTGCGGGCCTCGGGCACCCAGCTGGTCACGGTGGCGCTGCGCCGGGTGGAGGCGTCGTCGAGTGCGTCGATGCTCGAGGTGCTCGACCGCTGCGGCGTGCGGCTGCTGCCCAACACCGCCGGCTGCCGCACCGCCCGCGAGGCCGTGCTCACCGCGCGGCTGGCCCGGGAGGCGTTCGGCACGTCCTGGGTGAAGCTCGAGGTGATCGGCGACGAGCACACGCTGCTGCCCGACGCCGTCGAGCTGCTCGACGCCGCCGAGCAGCTGGTCGCCGACGGCTTCACCGTGCTCGCCTACACCACCGACGACCCCATCCTCGGTCGCCGGCTGGCCGACGCCGGGTGCGCCGCGGTCATGCCCCTGGGCTCGCCGATCGGCAGCGGGCTGGGCATCCGCAACCCGCACAACATCGCGCTGCTGCGGGAGGGCGTCGACGTCCCGGTGGTGCTGGACGCCGGCATCGGCACCGCCTCGGACGCCGCGCTGGCGATGGAGCTCGGCTGCGACGCGGTGCTGCTGGCCTCCGCGGTGACCCGCGCCCGCGACCCCGAGAGGATGGCGCTGGCCATGCGGCAGGCGGTCGAGGGCGGGCGGCTGGCCAAGCTCGCGGGGCGCATCCCGCGCCGCTGGCACGCCGAGGCGTCGACGTCCTTCGAGGGCCTGCCGGAGTTGTGAGCGAGCTCGCGAGCTCCGCGGACAGCGCAGCACGACTGCCGCGGCTGCTGGTCGTCACCGACCGGGTGCAGGCCGCCGGGCCGCTGGCGGTGGTGGTGGCCGACGCCGTCGCCGCCGGGGCCCGCGCGGTCCTGCTGCGCGACCGCGACCTGCCGGACGACGAGCGCGCGGCCCTCGCTGCCGACCTCCGCGCCGTGCTCGACCCGGTGGGCGGGCTGCTGATCACGGCCGGGTCGGTCGCCGGGCCCGCCCACCCCGCCGTCCACCTAACCGCGGCCGAGCCGTTCCCCGACCCGCGCCCGGCGCTGGTCGGCCGCTCCTGCCACTCCGCGGCCGAGCTGGCGCAGGCCCGCGCCGAGGGCTGCGACTGGGCCTTCCTCTCCCCCGTGTTCCCCACCGCGTCCAAGCCCGGCTACGGCCCGGCTCTCGGCGTCGAGGGGTTCGCCCGCCTGCGGCCGCCGGGCCCGCCGGTCTATGCGCTCGGCGGCGTGCTGCCGGAGCACGTGCCGGACCTGCTCGCCGCCGGTGCGCACGGGATCGCGGTGATGGGGCCGGTGATGCGTGCCCCGTCCGCCGTCCGGGACTACCTGGCGGCCCTGGCCTGACCGCCAGCCCGCGGGCGGTGCTCCGCGGCGATGTCCGCCACGACCACCTCGGCCGGCGCCGGCGGCTCCCCCGTGCGGCCCCTCCTGCCGGGTGGTCGCCCTCGCAGCACTCCTGGGGGTGGAGGTCGCTTCCCGGAGCAGGCTCGCTGCCGCGTGTTCCACCACGGTGTCGCCGCGGTCGCGATCCGCTGAGCCACCCCGGCAGGTCGCCGGGGCACACCGCCTGCGCTGGCCGGGGTGTGACACCTGTCTCACGATGTTTGGGACCGCCCGCGTGGACCCATACGCAGGTGTTCGACTCGCTCGCGAGCCGACGATGGGTCACGCCCACCGGGCGAGGGCCAGAGTGCGCCTCCGGGCGGGACGAGCACGTGAGGGGACCACGGCGTGACAGGCGAGACGGCCAGGCAGCTGTGGCCGTCCGCACGACCACCCGCGGCTCCCGAGCACTTCGCCTGGGACCTCGAGAGCGTCGCCGAGCTGCCCGTCGTCCGCGCCGAGGTGCGGGCCCACCTCGGCGGCCCCCACCAGGCCGACCTGCGCGACCGGCTGGTCCTGGCCCTCGACGAGATGGCCTCCAACGCACTGCGACACGGCGGCGGCCGGGTCCGCGCCACCGTGCGCCCCGTGGCGAACGCCTGGCTGATCGAGGTCCGCGACGGCGCGCCGGGCACCCCGCCCACCCCCGCCGTCAACCGCGACCCCAGCGAGGGCGGCCTCGGGCTCTACCTCATCGCCGAGCTGGCCACCGACCACGGCTGGTACGTCACCGCCGGCGCCAAGCACGTCTGGGCCGTGCTCGCCCCCTGATCGGACGCAGTACCCGAGGAGCCCGGAGCCAGGTCGGGGTCGTGGCTACTGGACCGCACGGGGATGTCGCCGTGGCGGGTTTCCGTGCGGGGGCCTTCGCCGCGGCACCGCGCGGGCGGCCACGCCCAGCGCGACGACTCGTCCTGGTGCGGGGCCGCGAGGTCAGGATTCCGGCGCCGGCCGTGGAGATCGGCGCGGACGGCGGGGTCAGCTCTCCAGGGTGGCGTCGAGGGTGATCTCGTCGACCCCGGCGAGCGCGCGGCTGACCGCGCAACCGGCCTTGGCAGCCTGAGCGGCCTGCTCGAACCCCGCGGCGTCGAGGCCCTCGACCTCGCCACGGACGGTCAGCGCGATCTTCGTGATGGTCGGCGTGCCGTCCTTCTGGCCGAGGGTCACGTCGGCGGAGACCTCCAGCGACTGCGGCGTGCCACCGGCCTTGGCGATCTCGTAGGACAGCGCCATCGAGAAGCACGACGAGTGGGCCGCCGCGATCAGCTCCTCGGGGCTCGTGGTGCCCCCGGCGTCCTCGGCCGTGCGCTTGAGGAAGGAGACGTCGAACGTGCCGACCCTGGAGCTGCTGAGCTCGACCTGGCCGGACCCCTCCTGCAGGGTGCCGTTCCAGGCGGTACGGGCGGTGCGGATGGCCATGAGGCTGCGCTCCCTTGCGATCACAACGGAGAGTGGGTTCGCGACCGGCTCATCGGATGAGGACGCCGTCCGCGCGGGTGACCTGCCACATGTGGCCGTCGGGATCGGCGAACGCGCCGGCGTAGGCATCGGGGCTTCCCGTCTCCGCGGGGTCATCCTCCATCGGGACGGAGCCCCATGTCTGGTCTCCGGATTCGAAGACGATCTCGGCGCCGGCATCCTGTGCGCGACGCATCAGCTCGTCGACCTCGGCACCGGTGGCCAGCCCGATCACCACGAGACACTCATGCGCGTTCCGGGGCGATCGTCGCCGGCGGCCGATCACCCAGCCGAAGCCGACCGCCGGGATCAGCATCACCCGCATACCGACGCTGACCTCGAACTGCAGGGGCTCGGGAAGGCCATCGTCACCCGGCTCACCGACTGCCACGAACCCGAGGGCGGTGTAGAAGGCGTGTGATACCGAACGGTCCTTGATGGGCAGGCACACAGTCGCTCGGTCGAGTTGCACGATGCCCTCCTGAGGACGGATCCGGCTTCCTCAGCACCGACCCGACAGGCGTCCAGAAGTCATCGCTCGGTTCGCCGTCCTCCTCCTGCGACTGGACCGGCGTTCCACCGTCCGACGTCCTCATGGGCCGGCGTCCCCGCAAGCCGAACCCTCAGCGGCGACCTCTCGCCGGGGCAGGGGACCGACCATGGTGTCCCGCAGGGGATCGGCGATCGGACGCGTACCGCTTGCCGATCGTCCAGCGAGACGGTGATCGATCAGCGTCAACTCGGCCTGGCGGGATCGCTGCCGGATGTGCCGTCGACTCCGGGCGGTCCGGTGAGCACCGTGGGGACGTACTCGAGGAGTTGGAGCCTGCCGTCGAACGTGCTATTCGCGACCATCTCGAGAGCGACGTCGGGGTACCCGTCGAAGATGCGATCCGTGCCAGTGGCGCCGGTGATCACCGGGAAGACGACGACGCGGAACCGGTCCACCAGGCCGGCTTCGAGCAACGATCGGCACAGGGTCAGGCTCCCGAGGGTCCGCAGGGGACGGGAGGCGTCCCGCTTCATGGCCTGCACGGCCTCGACCGGGTCACGATCGACCAACTCGGTGTTGGCCCACGCCAGTGGTGCCTTCAGGGTCGAGGAGAACACCACCTTGGGTATCGCGGCCAAGGCAGCCAAGCTGGGTTCCTCCGGCATCTCGGCGGCGAACCCCGACATCAGCCGGTACGTCGTCGCGCCCATGAGGACCGTGTGCTCGTGCGCACTGTCCTCGTCCAGCCAGCCGAGGTACTCGGGCCCTTCGAGGCCCCAGTAGTCCGGCCAGCCGTCCGCCGCCGCACAGCCGTCCAGAGAAATGATGAAGTCCACCATCAGGCTGGGCATGACGTCTTCTCCTCCTTCGATGCTCAGCGTTCGAGAAGGGACCGCTGCGACCAGCGAGACTCATCGCAGCCCTGCGGAGGGGAACTCGACGCGATCGCGCCGCCCTCG
>DATIMX010000542.1:0-5617 GCA_035474935.1 Geodermatophilus sp.
TGGGGCTGGCTGGCCGACGTCGTCAACCTGGACACCACCGGGCCGCTGATCAGCCTCACGCCGATCCTGGTCATCGGCATCCTGTTCGGGCTGGCCATGGACTACCAGATCTTCCTGGTCTCCCGGATGCACGAGGCGCACAGCCACGGCGAGGGGCCGCTGGACTCGATCCGCACCGGGTTCCGGCAGGCGGCGCCGGTCGTCGTCGCGGCCGCGCTGATCATGTTCTCGGTGTTCGCCGGGTTCGTGCCGGCCGGCGACGCGACCATCAAGATGATCGCCTTCGCGCTCGCCGCCGGCATCCTCTTCGACGCCTTCGCCGTCCGCATGGTGCTGGTGCCGGCGGCGCTGGCGCTGCTCGGCCGCCGGGCCTGGTGGCTCCCCCGCTGGCTGGGCTGGCTGCCCACCCTCGACGTCGAGGGTGCCGCCCTGGAGCGGCCGGCCACCCGGCCGCAGGTCCGGCAGCCCGAGGTGGTCGGCGCCGGCGAGCGCTGACCCCTCCCGCCCGAACGGCGCGGCCCGCCTTCCCGAGGGGAGGCGGGCCGCGCCGCTCGTGCGGGAGGGTCAGCGCCCGCCGGCGCCGACCACCTCGGGCTGCTGCCGGGGCTGCGGCCGGGGTGCCTGCCGCTCCAGCGCGGCGCCCTCGACGTCCAGGGTGGGCAGCCAGCGCAGCCAGCGCGGCAGCCACCACGCCCGGTGGCCGAGCAGGGCCAGCGCCGCGGGGACGAGCACCATGCGGACCACGAAGGCGTCGAAGGCGATGCCGGCGGCCAGCGCGAACGCGATCGACTTGATGGTCGCGTCCCCGGAGGGCACGAAGCCGGCGAACACCGAGAACATGATCAGCGCGGCCGCGACGACGACCGGGGCGGCCTGGCGGAACCCGGTGCGGACGGCCTCCAGCGGCGCGGCGCCGTGGCTGTGCGCCTCGTGCATCCGGGACACCAGGAAGATCTGGTAGTCCATCGCCAGCCCGAACAGGATGCCGATGACCAGGATCGGCGTGAGGCTGATCAGCGGGCCGGTGCCCTCGAGGTTGACCAGGTCGGCCAGCCAGCCCCACTGGAACACCGCGACGGTGGCACCGAGCGCCGCCCCGACGGTGAGCACGAAGCCGAGCACGCCGACCAGCGGCACCAGCAGCGAGCGGAAGACCAGCACGAGCAGCACCAGGGCCAGGCCCACGACCAGCGCCAGGTAGACCGGCAGCGCGGCGTCCAGGCTCGAGGCGACGTCGACGCTGACCGCGGTGGCGCCGGTGACCGAGGCCTGCGCGCCGTCGACGTCGGCCAGCAGGTCGCGCAGGTCGGTGACCAGCTGCTCGGTGGCCGGGTCGGTCGGGCCGGACTGCGGGATCACGCTCACCAGTGCGGCGGTGCCGTCGGGGTCGGGCACCGGCGGGGTCACGATCGCGACGTCGTCCAGCCGGGGGATCTCGCCGGCGGCCGCGGTCGCCGCCTGCACCGCCCCGTCGCCCTCGAACAGCACGGTGAGCGGGCCGTTGAAGCCGGCCCCGAAGCCGTCGGCGAGCAGGTGCTCGGCCCGGGCCTGGGTGCTGTCCTCCGGCGGGGTCTGGACCAGCGTGGTCTGCATCGAGAAGAACGGGACGGCGACGGCGCCGAGCGCGATGACCGTCAGCAGCAGGGCGACCAGCCGGTGGCGGGTGACCGCGGTGACCCAGCCGGCCAGGAAGCCCTGGCTCGCCGCGTGGTGCGTCGGCGCGGCGGTGCGCTGGCGCCTCGGCAGCGCGCGCAGGCCGAGGAAGCCCAGCGCGGCGGGGACCAGGGTGAGCGCGACGAGGACGGCGACGACGATCGTCGCGGCCGCGGCGAGGCCCATCTGGGTGAGGAACGGGATGCCGGCGACGAACAGGCCGGTCAGCGCGATGACGACGGTGAGCCCGGCGGTGACGACCGCGGAGCCCGCGGTGCCGACGGCCGTGGCGATCGCGGTGCCGACGTCGGCACCGCGCCGCAGCTCCTGCCGGAACCGGCTGACGATGAACAACGCATAGTCGATGCCGACGGCCAGGCCGAGCATCGCGGCCAGGATCGGGGTGGTCGACGACAGGTCGGTGAAGCCGGTGGCGATGGTGATGCCGAGGACCCCGATGCCGACGCCGACGAGCGCGGTCAGCAGGTTCAGGCCGGCGACGACCAGCGAGCCGTAGGTGACGGCGAGGACGACGAGCGCGACGACGACACCGATCACCTCGGCGGGACCGCCGATGTGCGGCGGCGCCTGGATCGCCTGGCCGGTGACCTCGACGGTGAGCGCGCCGTCCCCGGCGTCCTCGACGGCCGCGGTCAGCGCGTCCTGCTGCTCGGGGGTGACCTCACCGACCGGCGCCTCGTAGGTGACGGTGCTGTAGCCGGTGGTCAGCTCGGCGTTGACCGAGGGGGCGGCCGGGTCCAGCGGGTTGCTGGCCGACGCGACACCGGGCAGCTCGTCCAGCTCGGCGACCAGCGCGCCGATGGCAGCGGCGCTCTCCGGCGTGGTGAGCGTCCGGCCCTCGGGAGCGGCCACCACCACCTGGGCCGTGGCGCCGCCCGCTGCGCCGAACTCCTCGCTGATCCGCTCCAGTGCGGTCGTCGACTCCTGGCCGGGGATGGCGAAGCTGTCCGACGTCTCACCCGCC
This sequence comes from Geodermatophilus sp., assembly GCA_035474935.1. GTDB lineage: Bacteria > Actinomycetota > Actinomycetes > Mycobacteriales > Geodermatophilaceae > Geodermatophilus. The sequence goes on from DATIMX010000542.1 coordinate 2,639, forward strand.
AGGGTGCCGGCTCCCACGCCGCCGCCGACGAGCAGGAGCAGCCAGACGAGGACGACGGCCGCGCGGTGCCGGTGCGAGAACGCACCGAGCCGGGACAACAGAAGAGCCATGCGTGATCAGGCCTCCACCTGGTCGGGATGAGCTGGAGCGGCGTCCGGACGGCGGTGGCCGAGCGCGTCGAAGCAGGTGGCGACGATGTGCTGCCGCCACGCGGTGGTCCGGTCCTGGGCGTGCGCCGCCAGCGTCAGGACGGCGAGCGCGGCGAGCGCACCCACGACCCGGACCGAGCGCGGCGGCTCCATGGCCTCGGGGTCGACGCCGAAGACCTGCAGCACCGGGCCGGTCACGGCCGGGTGCGGCTCGGCGTCGGAGTCGGTCACCGGGGCGAGCACCAGCGCGACCAGCCCGGGGTGGGCCAGCGCGACGTCGACGAGGACCTCCAGCGCGTGCCGGTCGCGCGCCGGGCCGGGGGGCAGGTCGCCCACCTGGTCGAGCACCCGCCGTCCGAGCGTGCCGGCCTGGGCCAGCACCGCCTCGTGCAGCGCGTCCTTGCTCGGGTAGTGGTGCAGCAGCCCGGTCTTGGACAGCCCGACGGCGTCCGCGACGTCCTGCACCGAGGTCTTGGTGAACCCGCGCCGGGCGAAGAGGGCAGCGGCCCGGTCGAGGATGCCCTCGTCGATCTGCTGCCGGAACGGTCGTGCCACGGCAGGGACGGTACGTCCTCACCGACCACTTCGGTCGGTCGACAGACCGATCTGGTCGGTCTCGTCGGTCACACTGGGGCGCGCGCCGTTCAGCCGGTGCGGGTCAGCGACGGGACGAGGGCGGGCAGCGACTCGTAGCCGCGCAGGACGATCGTGCGGCGACGGCGGCCGGGGCCGGCGGCGGCGAGGTCGGGGAAGCGCTGGAACAGCGCCCGCAGCGCCACCTCGCCCTCCATCCGGGCCAGCGCGGCGCCCAGGCAGTAGTGGATGCCGCTGGAGAAGGCGACGTGGTCGCGGGCGTTGGCGCGCGTGACGTCGAAGGCGTCCGGGTCGGCGAACACCCGCGGGTCCCGGTTGGCCGCGGCCAGCAGGCACAGCACCAGCTCGCCCTCGGCGATCGGCACCCCGTGCACCGTGGTGTCGCGCTTGGCCCGCCGTCCGGTCCGCTGCACCGGGGACTCGACCCGGAGGACCTCGTCCACGGCGTTGGGCCACAGCGACGGGTCCTCGGCCAGCAGCCGCCGCTGGTCGGGGTGGGCGAACAGCAGTGCGGCGCCGTTGGCGACCAGGTTGACCGTCGTCTCGAACCCCGCGCCGAAGACGAGGGTGGCCGTGGCCAGCAGCTCGTGCTCGGTGAGCCCGCTGCCGTCGTCGTCGGCGGTGGTCACCAGCGTGGAGAGCAGGTCCTCGCCGGGGGACCGGCGCAGCTGCCGCAGGTGCCCGCGGAACCAGGCGTCGAGCTCGCCGAGGTTGCGCTCGACGCTGCGGTGGGTGCGCAGGTCCACCCCCATGTCCAGGCTCGGGGTGGCGCCGTCGCCCCAGGACAGGAACTGCTCGCGCATCGCCACCGGGACGCCGAGCACCTCGGAGATCACCGTCACCGGCAGCAGGCTCGCGTAGCGGGCGACCAGGTCGACCCGGCCGCCGTCCGCGGCGGCCTCGCGCTCGAGGTCGTCGAGCAGCTCGTCGGCGATCGCCTCGGTGCGCTCGCGCAGCCGGGCGACGGCCCGGGCGCTGAAGGCCCGGGTGACCAGCCGGCGGTAGCGGGTGTGCTCCGGCGGGTCCACGGCGAGCATCGAGGGGGCGTCGATGGGCCCGACGCTCGGCCGCGGGCCGGCCAGCTGCAGCGCCCGGGCCAGCAGGGCCGGCAGGCCGTCGGTGCGGGACCCGCCGATCTGCCCGAAGGCGTCGCTGCGCAGCACGTCGGTGCAGACGTCGTGGTGGACGCTGACCCGCGCGAAGGCGCCGCCGGCGAGAGGTGCCGCGGTCCGCAGCCGCTCGTAGTGGGCGTAGGGGTCCTCGCGGACCCCCGGGTCGACGAGCACCTCGGCGTCCGGGTTCCCCGCCCGCGCACGGGCCCGGATCGCCAGCCGCATCGCCCCGTGGGTCGCGGCCCAGCGGACCGTACTGCGCACCACCACGTGTCGCCCTCCCCGTTCCTGCCAGGTCCTCATCCTGCGCGACGCGGCCCACGCCTCGCAGTCCGGACCGCACCGATCCCGCCGTCGGCCGAGTCCCCGGCGTCCACGCGGCGGTGGCCCTGCGGGTCCTGCGGGCCACGGGCTTTCGCACCACGGGGGGTGGTCTGGGAGGCTCGTCGCGCCGTCCCGACCCTGGAGGGGTGCTGTGTTCACCAAGGTACTGGTCGCGAACCGAGGCGAGATCGCGGTGCGGGCGTTCCGCGCGGCCTACGAGCTGGGTGCCCAGACCGTGGCGGTCTTCCCGTGGGAGGACCGCAACTCCGTGCACCGGCTCAAGGCCGACGAGAGCTACCAGATCGGCGAGGAGGGGCACCCGGTCCGGGCCTACCTCTCGGTCGACGAGATCGTCGGCGCCGCCCGGCGGGCGGGGGCGGACGCGGTGTACCCCGGTTACGGGTTCCTGTCGGAGAACCCGAAGCTCGCCGCGGCCTGCGAGCGAGAGGGGATCACCTTCGTCGGCCCGCCGGCGTCGGTGCTGGAGCTGACCGGCAACAAGGCGCGGGCGATCGGCGCGGCGCGGGACGCCGGCCTGCCGGTACTGGCCTCGACCGCCCCGAGCGACGACCTGGACACCGTGCTGGCCTCCACCGCGGACATGCCGTTCCCGGTGTTCGTCAAGGCGGTCGCCGGCGGTGGTGGGCGCGGCATGCGGCGGGTGGAGGACCCGGCCGACCTCTTGGCCTCGGTCCAGGCGGCGATGCGGGAGGCCGAAGCGGCGTTCGGGGACGCCACGGTGTTCGTCGAGCAGGCCGTGGTCGAGCCGCGGCACATCGAGGTGCAGGTGCTGGCCGACG
>DATIMX010000543.1:0-2071 GCA_035474935.1 Geodermatophilus sp.
AGGCCGGCACCATCGCCGTGCTGCTGAAGGACGCCCGCACGGTCGACGACGTGCGGGCAGTCGTGCACGCGGAGTTCGTCCGCTGGTTCGGCGAGGACACCGCCGGACCGGCAGAGCGGTACCACTCGCTGGCCGAGGAGATCTGGACGCTGCTCGGCCGGCGGTGATCATCGACCCTGCGCGGCAGCCGGTGCTGGGCGAGGTCGGCGACCGACCCGTTCACCTCGGCAGCGTGAGGATCCGGGGGCCGTCGTCGGTGACCGCCACGGTGTGCTCGACGTGCGCCGCGCGGCTGCCGTCGGCGCTGTAGAGGGTCCAGCCGTCGGCGGCGACCCGGTAGTCGTCGCTGCCGCCGGCGAGGAACCAGGGCTCGATCGCGATCACCAGGCCCGGACGCAGCGGCAGCCCGCGGCGGGGGCGGCCCTCGTTCGGGACGGACGGCGGCTCGTGCATCGAGCGGCCCACGCCGTGCCCGCCCTGGTCGGTGTTGATCCCGCATCCGCCGGCCCGGCCCACGGCTCCGATCGCCGCGGAGATGTCGCCGACCCGGTTGCCGACGACGGCCGCGGCGATCCCGGCCGCCAGCGCGCGTTCGGTGGTCGCGACCAGCTCCAGGTCCTCCGGCCGCGGCGTGCCCACCGGGAAGGTGATCGCGGCATCGCCCACCCAGCCGTCGAGGGTGGCCCCGGCGTCGACGCTGAGCAGGTCGCCGTCCTCCAGCTCCTGCGGGGTCGGGATGCCGTGCAGCGCGACGTCGTTGACCGACAGGCAGACGACGCCGGGGAACGGCGGCGTGGTGGCCAGCGGCGCGTACCCGAGGAAGGGCGAGGAGGCGCCGGCGTCGGCGAGGACGGCGCGGGCCACCTCGTCCAGCTGGGTGAGCCGGACCCCCGGGGCCGCGGCGGCACGGACGGTGGCCAGCATGTCGGCCACGACGGCTCCGGCGGCGCGCATCGCGTCCAGCTCGCCCGGCGTGCGCAACTCGATCAACGGTCCTCCTCGGGCGGCGAGATCGGCGATCTCGCACGGGTACGGGCCTACAAGCGTGCGAGATCGGCGGTCCCGCCGGCGAGTCGGGGGCTCAGCCGGCGAGCCGGGGGGCTCAGCCGGCGAGCTGCTCCTCGATGGCACCGCGGACCCGCTCGGCCTGGCTGCGCTCCCCGTACTCGCCCTGTGCCGGCGTGCACCCACCGCGACCGGCGGCAGCCGCGGCTGCGAGCCCTCGACGGCGAGGTCCGCGCCGGCCAGCCCCGGGGCGTCGCGCTCCCAGGTGTTCGTCGGCGACCCGCTGGCCGACCGGCCTGGGGCGTCGACCAGGCTCGTCGCCGACGGTGGCGATCACCTCGTCGAAGGAGAACACCTGCACCTCGTCGAAGGAGAACACCTGGCGACGAGGACCCGCATGATCACCACCCCCGCACCCACGGGTGACCATGGCCCGTCGGGGGAACGAGATCCTGGTCGCACCGGTTGTCCCGACCGCCGACCGTCCCGGAGGCGATGCCCCGTGAGCGACACCGCCAGCGACCTGGACCTGTCCGCCATCGAGCGGGAGCGCACCCGGATCCGGGAAGCGCACCTCAAGCCCTCGGGCGAGCGGCCGGCGTCGACCGCCCGCGGTCTGCACCACACCGCGCTGATCAGCAGCGACGTCGAACGGACCGTCCGCTTCTACCAGGACGTGCTGGGCTTCCCGCTGACCGAGCTGATCGAGAACCGGGACTACCCGGGGTCCTCGCACTTCTTCTTCGACATCGGCAACGGCAACCTGCTGGCCTTCTTCGACTTCCCCGGCCTCGACGTCGGCCCCTACGCCGAGGTGCTCGGCGGGCTGCACCACATGGCGATCAGCGTGGAGCCGGAGCGGTGGGAGGCCCTCGTCCAGCGGCTCACCGACGCCGAGGTCCCGCACGAGGTGCACAGCGGCGTCTCGGTCTACTTCCGCGACCCCGACGGCGCCCGCATCGAGCTCATCGCCGACCCGCTCGGCGAGATGTACGGCTCCGCCGTCCTCTGAGGCGGGAGCCGCGGCGGCCGATCAGGCCGCCGAGGGCACCGCTGCCCGACGGAG
>DATIMX010000544.1:0-3443 GCA_035474935.1 Geodermatophilus sp.
CGGTGGCTCCATCCGCATCCCCGCCAGCGTCAACGGGCTGGTCGGCATCAAGCCCAGCCGCGGCCGTGTCAGCAACGCCCCCCTCGGCGGCGACGTCACGGGCCTGGGCACCAACGGTCCGCTGGCGCGCACCGTCCGGGACGCCGCCGCCATGCTCGACGCCATGGCCGGCCCGGTCGTCGGCGACCCGGCCTGGGCGCCGCCGCTGCCGCCGGGGGAGACGTTCCTCGGCTGGGCCGACCGGCCGCCGGGCCGGCTGCGGATCGGCCGGACGACGGAGTCGGCCGTCGCCGGCGCTACGCCCGACCCCGAGGTGGCCGCAGCGCTGGACGACACGGCGCGGCTCCACGAGGAGCTGGGTCACGAGGTCGAGAACGTGCCGGCCGGGCTGCTGGGCCCCGACGTCCTGACCGCCTTCGAGCGGGTGTGGAGCCTGTCCGGGACGCTGCTGCCGGTGCCGCCCGAGCGGGCCGGCGAGCTGCGGCCGCTGACCCGGGAGCTGCGGGCCCGCGGCCTGGCGCTGTCGGCGCAGCAGGCCATGGAGGCGCTCACCGCGCTGCGGCTGTTCGCCCGCCGCTTCGTCACCGCGACCGACCGCTACGACGTCCTGCTCGCGCCGGTCACGACGATGACACCGCGGCCGCTGGGCTGGTTCGACGCCGACGGCGACGGCGCCGCGGACTTCGAGCGGCAGAAGCGCTACGCCGCGTTCGCCGCGGTCTTCAACGTCACCGGCCAGCCCGCGGTCAGCGTCCCGCTGCACTGGACCGAGGACGGGCTGCCGGTCGGGACGATGCTCGTCGGGCGGCCCGCGGACGAGGTCACGCTGCTCGCGCTGGCCGCCCAGCTGGAGGCCGCCCACCCCTGGGCGCACCGCCACCCGCCGTCCTGGGACTGACCATGAGAGCAACGGCGGGTGCCGGTAGGTTGAGGGGCGTGACCGTCGCCGAGACCCTCCTCGTCTACGTGGTGGCCCCGCTGGCCGTGATAGTCGTCCTGGCCCTGCTCACCCTCGTCCCCGGGCGGCGCAAGAAGCTGCGCTACAAGCCCGGGCAGCCGTGGGAGCACGAGCCGGTCTGGTACGAGCCGCACCCGGTCGGCGGTGGCGGCCACGGCCCCACCGAGGCGCACGGCCCCGCCGGCGTCCCCGGGGACGGGACGACCGCGCTCGGCTCGTCGATGTACCCCGAGCAGCACGGCCCGGGTGCTCCCGGTCAGTCCGGCGCGTTCGGTGGGGGCGACTCGCACGGCGCCACCGGCGCGCGCGCCCTGGCGGCCGGTCCCTCCGCCGCGGCCGCGGCGCGCCCGTTCGGCGGCGCCCGCGGGACCTGGTGACCGGCATGAGCGTCCACCGCAGCACCCCTGAGACCCCCCACGGAGGCCGGAGATGACCCGCGTGCTCGACGGGACGTCGCACGACACCGCGACGTCGGCCGGCACCATGGCGACGCGCGCCGACGAGGCCGAGGCCCCGGACTCGCTGTTCAGCTACCACGAGCTGCTGCGCCTCGACGAGGCGCTGACCATGTCCTCCCGGGAGACCGGGCTGCGCTTCACCCTCTACATCGGTGACCTCGGTGCCCAGACCCGGGCCCGCGCCGAGGAGCTCTTCGAGCGCTCCGGCTCCGACCTGCCCGAGTCGGTGCTCATCGCCGTCTCGCCCGGCCAGCGGGTCGTCGAGGTCGTCACCGGTGCCGCGGCCGCGCGCCGGCTACCCGACCGCGCCTGCGCACTGGCCGTGCTGTCGATGACCAACGCCTTCGCCTCCGGCGACCTGGTGGGCGGCATCGTCAACGGCCTGCGCCAGCTGTCGGACCAGGCCGGCCACCCGCGGGGGCTGCGCACCCACTGAGGACCCCGCTGCCCCCCGCCACTCGCACGCTCGCGGCGGGACCCTGCAGCGGGGCCGGCGGGCGGCCAGCCTGTGAACGCGAGAGGCCCAGGACCTGCCGCCGGGTCCTGGGCCTCTCGCGTTCGACGGTCCGGGCTCACTCGCTCTCGGCGGCGTCCCGCTCCCGGGCCCGCAGCGCGCGGGCGATGCCGTCGCGGCCCTCGGCGACCAGCCGGCGCAGCGGCGCCGGGTGCTCGGGGTCGGCCAGCCAGGCGTCCGCGGCCTGGACCGTGCGCAGCTCGACCACCGGCGGGAACAGGTACTGCACCGCGTTCTTGGCGATCTCGCCGGGACGGCGGTCCCACAGCGGGCGGATGTCGGCGAAGTACCGGTCGACGTAGCCGGCCGTGAGCGCCCGCTGGGCCGGGTGCCAGAAGCCCTGCAGCATCGCCTCGTGCACCGCGTTGGGGACGGTGTCGTCGTGGAAGGCCCGCTGCCAGGTCTCCTCCTTGGCCTCCGCCGTCGGCCGCAGCGCCCGTGCGGTCGCGGCCCGCCGCTGCCCGGTCGCCGTGGCGTCGCGCGCCTCCTCGGCGGCGATCTCGGCGTCCCCGGCCGCGCCGATGGCGACCAGACCGTGCAGGAAGGCCCAGCGGGCGTCGGCGTCCACCGGCAGCCCCTCGACGACCCGGGAGCCGTCGAGCAGGCCGCGCAGCACGGCGGCGTGCTCCTCGGTGCGGGCAGCGGCGGCGAAGGTGCGCGACCACTGCAGCTGCGTGTCGCTGCCCGGCTCCGCGGCCTCGAGGGCGGCCAGCGCCTTGTCGGCCAGGGCCCGCCAGCCGGTCTCGGCCCAGCGCGGGTCGACGTAGCTGGTCAGCGCCGACTGCACCCGGGCCAGCAGCGACTGGACGACGCTGATCTCGGTCTCGGCGTCCACCCCGGCGAGCACCAGTGCCACCCAGTCGCGGGCCGGCAGCTCGGCGTCCCGGGTCATGTCCCAGGCCGCCGACCAGCACAGCGCGCGCGGCAGCGGGTCGGGGATGGCGCCGATCGACTCCTGCAGGGTGGCCAGCGAGCGCTCGTCGAGCCGCAGCTTGGCGTAGGTCAGGTCGTCGTCGTTGACCAGCACGAGGTCCGCCACGGGGTGGCCGGCGAGCTGGGGCACCTCGGTGAGCTCCCCCTCGACGTCCAGCTCGACCCGGGTGCGCCGGGTCAGCCCCTCGGGCCCCTTGTCGTAGAGGCCCACGGCCAGCCGGTGCCGCCGCAGCACCGGGTGCTCGGGCACCGCCGTCTGCTGGATGGAGACGCGGGCGTACCGGCCGTCGTCGGACAGCTCGAGGACCGGCCGCAGCGTGTTCACCTGGCTGGTCTCCAGCCACTGCCGCGCCCACTCGGTGAGGTCGCGGCCGGTGCTCTCCTCCAGGGGGCCGAGCAGGTCGGCCAGCGTGGTGTTGCCGTACTCGTGGGTGCGGAAGTAGCGGCGGATCCCGGCCAGGAACTCGTCACGGCCGACGTAGGCCACCAGCTGCTTGAGCACCGAGGCGCCCTTGGCGTAGGTGATGCCGTCGAAGTTCACCTCGACCGCGGCGACGTCGACCATGTCGGCGGCGATCGG
>DATIMX010000545.1:0-1833 GCA_035474935.1 Geodermatophilus sp.
GACGTCTTCGTCCACTACTCGGCCATCCAGATGGACGGCTACAAGAGCCTCGACGAGGGCCAGCGGGTCACCTTCGAGGTCGTCCAGGGCGAGAAGGGTCCGCAGGCCGACGCCGTGCGCACCGCCTGACCTGAGCTCGCCGGAGGCCCGGTCCCCACGCGGGGGCCGGGCCTCCGTCGTGTCCCGGCCCGGTCACGCCCCGCCGCTCGCGGGTGACACGGCGCGACCCGCCACGCCGCCGGGACGGGGTGCCGGCGGGCTCGCGGACCGGAGGTCGTGGTCCTGGTCCCCGGGGTGCGGGAGGCTCCGCGCGTCGGGCACCGGGGTGGGACGGGGAGGGTGGCCATGTCACGCGTCGCGATCGTCACGGGTGGTGCCTCCGGGATCGGACGAGCCCTGGGCGCGGCGCTGGTGCGCCGCGGGGACCGGGTGGTCCTCGCCGACGTCGACGGTGCGGCGGCCGAGGAGACCGCGGACCTCCTGCGCGCCACCGGACCCGGAACGGCCACGGCTGCCGTCGTCGACGTGCGCGAGGCGGACGCGGTCGCCTCGGTCGTCACCGGCACCGCGGAGCGGCACGGCCGGCTGGACCTCCTGTTCAACAACGCCGGCATCGGGATCGGTGGGCCGGTGCAGGAGTTGAGCACGGCGCACTGGGACCGGGCCGTCGACGTCAACCTGCGGGGGGTCGTCCACGGGGTGCAGGCCGCCTACCCCCTGATGCTGCGGCAGGGGCACGGCCACATCGTCAACACGGCGTCGCTCGCCGGGCTGCTGCCGGGGCCGGGCATGGCCCCCTACGCGACGACGAAGTGGGCGGTGGTCGGGCTGTCCCTGAGCCTGCGCGGCGAGGCCGCACACCGGGGGGTCCGGGTGAGCGTGGTCTGCCCCGGGGGCATCGACACCCCGATCCTCGACAAGGGGATGCCGGCGGACCTGCCGCGCGTGCCGTCCGCCGAGGGAACCGACACGCGCGCCGTGATCACCCGGATGAGCGGGGGCCGGCTCTACGGCGCCGACGCGCTGGCCGCCGACGTGCTGCGTGGCGTCGACCGCAACCGGGCGGTCATCGTGACCCCGCGACACGCGCGGGTGCTGTGGCGGCTCATGCGCCTCTCGCCGGGGCTCGTGCTGCGGCTCCAGACGGCGATCGGGGCCCGGGAGCGGGAGCGTGGACCTGCCCGCACCCGGCCGACGACCCCGGCCGCGGCGGAGGCCCACCAGCGCTGAGGGCCCCGTGGGGGCGGACCCAGGGGAACAGCAGGCGGCGACCCCCCGTTCTTGCACTCGGCAGGGGCGAGTGCCAGACTCGGGTTGGCACTCGACAGTGCCGAGTGCCAATCAGGTCGGAACGGTGAGGCACTGGTGTGCGGGCCGACGGAGTGCCCGCGTCGCCGGTGTCGTCCGTCGCGGGCGCCGGTCCCGGCCGTGCAGCGATCCATGCATGGAGGACATCACCACATGGCCAAGATGATCGCCTTCGAGGAAGAGGCTCGCCGCGGCCTCGAGCGGGGCATGAACACCCTCGCCGACGCCGTCAAGGTGACCCTCGGCCCGAAGGGCCGCAACGTCGTCCTCGAGAAGAAGTGGGGCGCCCCCACCATCACCAACGATGGTGTGAGCATCGCCAAGGAGATCGAGCTCGAGGACCCGTGGGAGAAGATCGGCGCCGAGCTCGTCAAGGAGGTCGCGAAGAAGACCGACGACGTCGCGGGTGACGGCACCACCACCGCCACCGTGCTCGCCCAGGCGCTCGTCCGCGAGGGTCTGCGCAACGTCGCCGCCGGCGCGAACCCGATGGCCCTGAAGAAGGGCATCGAGAAGGCCGTCGAG
>DATIMX010000546.1:0-3571 GCA_035474935.1 Geodermatophilus sp.
CGTTCCAGGTGGTAGTCGACCGTCCGCTCGAGCTGCTCGAGGGTCACCTCGTAGCCGAGTGAGTGCAGCAGCGTGCGCAGCTCGTCGCGGGACAGCAGGAACAGCAGCATGAGGACGTCGGCCTGCTTGGCCAGCTTGTAGCGGTCGGTGCTGTCGCCCTCGGCCTCCAGCAGCCGGTCCAGCCGCTGGATGTTGCCGTAGCGCTCCCGGTAGCCGTTCCAGTCGAACTCGGGGAGGTCCTCGTAGCCCTCGAACTGGGTCAGGACGCCGTCGGCGTGGAAGACGACCTTCATCTTCCTGGTGATGTCCCGCCAGCGGTCGAGCTCCTCGTCGCGGATGGTCAGCTCGTGGACGAGCTCCTCCCGGTAGTGCGGCGGCAGGACGTCGAGGGTCTCCAGTGCCCGCTGCAGCACCCACACCGCCATGACGTTGGTGTAGGTGTTGTTGCGCAGGCCCTGCTCGTCGGAGCCGGGGTAGGTCTCGTGGTACTCGTCCGGGCCCATCACGCCGGTGATCTCGTACCGGCCCTCCGCGGCGTCGAACGTCGTGAGGCTCGACCAGAACCGGGCGATCTCGATGAGCATCTCGGCGCCGGTGAACCGCAGGAAGCCGGTGTCCCCGGTCACCATGTAGTGCTGCCAGACGTTGTAGGCGATCGCGATGTTGACGTGCCGCTGGTTGTGCGAGTGGTCGGGCAGCCAGCGCCCCGACTTCGGGTTGAGGTGCACCCGCTGGGTCTCCTCCCGGCCGGTCGCCCCGCTCTGCCACGGGTACATCGCACCCTCGAAGCCCTCGGCCCGGGCCGCCGCCCGCGCCGTCCCCAGCCGGTCGTAGCGGTAGCGCAGCAGCGCCCGGGCGAGGCTCGGTCGCTCGAAGTTGAGGAAGGGGAAGATGAACAGCTCGTCCCAGAAGACGTGCCCCCGGTAGGCCTCGCCGTGCCAGCCGCGCGCCGGCACGCCGACGTCGAGGTTGGCCGTGTGCGGGGAGATGGTCTGCAGCAGGTGGAACACGTGCAGGTGCAGGACGGTCTCGGTCCACTCGTTGGCGCTGTCGAGCTCGATGTCGAACCGGTTCCACAGGCTGTTCCAGGCGCCCGCGTGCCGGGCCAGGAGAGCGGCGTAGTCGTCCGCACCGACGGCGGCCAGCCGGGCGTCGTCCCGGCTCTCGGAGATCGCGCGGTCGCGCGAGGTGTACATCGCGACGACCTTCTCGACGCTCGCCGGCCGGCCCTCCTCGAGGTCGAGGACCAGCTCGTGGGCCACGTACCCGGGCTCCTCGACCAGCCGCCGGTCGGCGTCGACCCAGTGGCCCTCCGCCACGACCCGGGTGCGCGCCGCCATGGCGACGCGGACGTGCGACTGCAGGGTCTCCACCTGCAGGTCGACGGTGCGCCCGTCGACCTCGCCCTGGCCGAGGACCTGGAGGTGGCGGCCGGTGAGGTCGCGGTAGCGCTTGACACCGGCGTTGACCACCCGGCCGTCCAGCCCGGAGGAGACCTCCAGGCGGCCCGACCAGTTCTCCGCGGTGAACGTGGTGAGCAGGCCGGCGAGGTGCTCGTCCTTCATGCTCACGAACCGCTGCTGCGTCATGCCCGTCCGCCGCCCGTCGGCGTCCTCCCAGGTCAGGTGGCGGGTCAGGACGCCGCGCCGGATGTCGAGCTCGAACCGGTGCTCGGTGACGCCCGCGCCGCGGGCGTCGAACCACTCCCCGCCCTCGACGCGGAAGCGCAGCGGCAGCCAGTTCGGGGCGTTGACCAGGTCCTCGTTCTCGACCATCCGGTCGCCGACCTGGCTCTCGGCGCGGTCGTAGAGACCGGCGAAGTAGGTGCCCGGGTAGTTGACGTCGTCCGCCGTCGCCTCGGGCAGCGCGCCGCGGGTGACGACGTAGCCGTTGCCCGTGGCGAGCAGCGCCTCGCGCAGCCCCTGGCGAGCCGGGTCGAAGGAGTCGTAGACCAGCGTCCACACGCTCGGGGGCTGCTGGGTGCGGCGCCGTCGGATCTCGCCCGCGGCCCGCCGCTCCTCCAGCCGTCCCCCGGCCAGGGCCCGCCGCGAGACGTCGTCCAGCGTCGTGACGACGAGGTCCGCGCCGGCCTCCACGAGGAGGTCCCGGTCGTCGAGCCGGGCCACGCCCAGGGCCGCCATCCCCGCCGCCTTGGCCGCCTGGATGCCGGTGCTCGCGTCCTCGGTGACGAAGCAGTGAGCGGGGTCGACACCCAGCTCCGCCGCGGCGGTCAGGAAGATCTCCGGGTCGGGCTTGCCCCGGGGGAAGTCGCGGCCGGAGATGTCGGCGTCGAAGAGCTCGAGCAGCGTCATGCCCTCGGGGACGAAGTCGCAGTCGATCCGCTGCTCGGCCACGAAGAGGTCCAGCCGGATCCGCTCGAGGAAGAGCCGGGCGTTCTTGGACGACGACGCCGCGGCCACCGGGATCCCGGCGCCCTTGACCGTGAGGATGAAGCGCAGGGCGTCGGGGAAGGCCATGAAGCGGCCCTCCTCGATGAGCTTGACGACGTGCTCCTGCTTGGCGGCCGCGTAGGCCTCGATCCGGGTGTCGACGTCCGGCACGCCGAAGTACTCCATGGCCGCCCGGGCACCCTCCATGCGCGGCCGCCCGGCCATGACCTCCTGGTAGACGGCGGGCGTGAACCGCTCCGGCGTCCAGGTCGTCTGCTCCCGGACGTCCCGCCAGTCGCTCTCCATCAGGGCCCGGAAGGCCTCCCGCCAGGCGAGCTCGTGCGGTGAGTCGACGAGCACCCCGTCGACGTCGAAGATGGCCCCGCGGAACGGTCGGGTCTCGGACATCGGATCTCCCCCTGCCCCCGTGGACGGGGTGCTCAGCTGCGCTGGGCGACGCTCGGGTCGGGTGGTGCGGCAGAGCTGCACGGGTGCGGGGCCCGCTCGGTGCGGCGCAGGGCGGCTGCTCGGGCATCCGTCGGGCCCGCCTGGGTGGAGTGCGGTCGAGTCATCGGTCCCCAGCCGTGGGACCTGCGCCGCCGTCTGCTCAGCGGTGTGATGTGGGTCTCAAACGGACCGAGAGTAGCCGTGTCCAGCAGCAGGTTCCAGCCTTCGCGGATGCCCCGTGCGGCGGGTCCGACGTCCCCTCGGCGGACGGCGACGCCCGGGTGGCTCCCGGCACGGTCGGCCGCGGGTCCTCGACGAGCAGCCGGAGCCCGTGTCCGTCAGCGGGCGAGCTGGCGGCTGATGACCAGGCGCTGGATCTGGTTGGTGCCCTCGAAGATCTGCATGACCTTGACCTCGCGCATGTAGCGCTCGACCGGGTAGTCCTGCGTGTAGCCGTAGCCGCCGAGCACCTGGACCGCGTCGGTCGCCACGCGCATCGCGGTGTCGGTGGTGAACAGCTTGCTCATCGACGCTTCCTTCGCGTACGGCAGGCCCGCGTCGCGCTTGCGGGCCGCCGAGAGGTAGAGCGCCCGCGCGGCCTCCACCTGGGTCGCCATGTCGGCGAGCATGAACGCGACGCCCTGGAAGTCCGCGATCCGCACGCCGAACTGGCGGCGCTCGCGGGCGTAGCCGACGGCGTAGTCCAGCGCGGCCTGCGCGACGCCGACCGCGCA
>DATIMX010000547.1:0-3731 GCA_035474935.1 Geodermatophilus sp.
GAGGTCAGCCTGACCACCAACGCGATCGGCCTGGCCCGGGTCGCCCCCGCCCTGGCCGCGGCCGGCCTCGACCGGATCAACTGCAGCCTCGACACCGTCGACCGCGACCGGTTCAAGCAGCTGACCCACCGCGACCGGCTCGACGACGTCCTGGCCGGGCTGGCCGCCGCGCAGGCCGCCGGGCTGACGCCGGTCAAGGTCAACGCCGTCCTGCTGCGCGGGATGAACGAGGAGGACGCCGTCCCGCTGCTGGACTTCTGCCTCGAGCACGGCTACCAGCTGCGCTTCATCGAGCAGATGCCGCTCGACGCCCACCACGCCTGGACCCGCGGCGAGATGGTCACCGCGGAGGACATCCTCGAGCGGCTCTCGGCGGCGCACACCCTCACCCCGGACACCGAGGAGCGCGGCTCCGCGCCGGCCGAGCGCTGGCTGGTGGACGGCGGCCCCGCGACCGTCGGCGTCATCGCCTCGGTCACCCGCTCCTTCTGCGGCAGCTGCGACCGCACCCGGCTCACCGCCGACGGCCAGGTGCGCAACTGCCTGTTCGCCCGCGAGGAGTCCGACCTGCGGACGCCGCTGCGCGAGGGCGCCACCGACGCCGAGCTGGCCGACCGCTGGCGGATCGCCACCCTCGGCAAGCTCCCCGGCCACGGCATCGACGACCCGTCGTTCCTGCAGCCGTCCCGGCCGATGTCGGCGATCGGGGGCTGAGCCGTGTCCTCCACCGACCCCGCTCCCGCCACGTCGTCCACCCACCCCACCACCCCGGCGGTCACCGTCCGCTACTTCGCCGGCGCCCGCGCCGCCGCCGGCGTGGAGACCGAGACCCGCGACGCCGGCACGCTGGCCGAGCTGGTCGGCCAGATCGTCGAGACGCACGGAGAGCGGCTGGAGAAGGTGCTCACCGCCTGCTCCTTCCTCGTCGACGGCACGCAGACCCGGGACCGGTCGGTGGCGCTGCGGGCGGGCGCGGTGGTCGACGTGCTGCCGCCCTTCGCCGGAGGCTGAAAGAGGACCCCGCACGGGGGCCGCCCGGCCGTCTCGTCCTCGGCGGAGAATGGGCGCATGAGCATCTGGGACAGGGCCAAGGCCAAGGTCGAGGAGCTGGTCGGCCGCGCCGAGGAGGTGTACGGCGAGTCCCACGGGGACGCCGCCGCGCAGCTGAACGGGGAGGCCCACCGGCTGGAGGCCGAGGCCGAGGAGGAGGCCGCCCTGCGCGACGAGGCCGTCCGGCGGGACCCGGACGACGGCGCAGCCCCTGTCCGCTGATCTGCGCACGATCCCGTACCGGAAGCGGAACGCGGCGAGGACGATGGTGGGCGTGGCCGCCCCCGCCGTCCTGGACGTCGCCCCGTGGGGGGACTTCCCCGCCGCGGCCTGCGGGGTGCTCGAAGCACTGCACGAGCGCCTGGGCTGGGACGTGTGGGTGGTGACCCGCATCGTGGACGACCGGCAGGTCGTGCTCCACGCCCATCCACCCGACGTGATCCCACCGGGGACCTGGCTGCCGTGGGCGGACACCTTCTGTCGTGCCATGGTCGCCGGGGAGGCCCCGCGAGCGGCCACGGTCACCGCTGCCGTCCCGGCCTACGCCAGGCGCAGGACCGGGCCGGCCGCGCGGATCGCCGCCTACATCGGCGTTCCGCTCGTCACCGCGGACGGGGAACTGTTCGGCACGCTGTGCGCCTGGGCGTTCCGCGCCCGGCCTCGCAGCGCCGCACGTGACCTGCCCCTGGTCGAGACGATGGCACGCCTGTTGAGCACGCTCATCTCCACCGGCATGACGCTTCCCGACCCGCCCTCGGGGCCGGGCCCAGCCGCCTGACCGGGCACCGACCTGGCGCCTCCGGTGGCGGCGCCCCCTCGAGGTCGGGACGGAAGTCCCTATCCCGGCGCGCGGAGCGCGGGAGACGCTGTCCCGTGGCGGTGCGGTCTCGCGCCGTCCGGGTCCCGCGTGCGGGACCGCCCCCGCCGGTCCACCGGGCCGGCCCCGTCCGCCGAGTCCTGGAGACGTCGACGATGCCCCAGTCCGTCCTGTCCGTCGTCCAGGTGCAGGCCGACGGCCGCGTGCTCGCCGAGGCCGAGATCCGCCGGACCGAGGTGCCCGGCGTCGTCGCCTCCGCGATGCACGTGGAGTCCGGTCACCTGCCGCTGGGCACCGGCGCCCGCCTGGTCGATGCGGTGCTCGCGGACCCGGAGGTGGGACGGGCCGAGCGACTGGTCGCCACGATGCCGCTCAACGACACCGAGATGCTCGACCGGGTCCGGCAGCGCAGCGGCGAGGTGGCCGCGCGGGCCGCCGGCGCCACGAAGATCGTCGAGGCGCGGCTGGTGCCCGCGCCGCGCTAGGGGCAGGCCACCCACTCCTCGTCGCCGTCGGTGAAGACCTGCCGCTTCCAGATCGGCAGCCGCTCCTTCACCAGGTCGACGAGCTCGGCGCAGGCGGCGAACGCCTGCCCGCGGTGCGAGGCGCTGACCGCGCAGGCCAGCGCGACGTCGCCGATCCCCAGCATGCCGACGCGGTGGGACACGGCGACGGCGTGCACGTCGGGACGGGCGGCGAACTCCTCGGCCAGCTCGACGATCACCTGCTCGGCGGTCGGGTGCCCCACGTACTCCAGCTCGGTGACCGAGCGGCCGCCGTCGTGGTCGCGGACCACACCGGCGAAGGACACGACCGCACCGGCTGCCTTGTCGGCGACGGCGTCCTCGTGCTCGGCGACGGACAGCGGGGTGTCGACGACCCGGGCGATCACGGCGCCGACGGTACCCCGCCCGGCGGCACGTCGAGGTCGGTCGGATCGGCCAGGCCGGTGCAGTCGACCTCGGTGACGGCGCGGCCGGCGAGGTAGCGGCGGGCGCCCTCGTCGCCGGTGGCGGTCGCCGCGACCCCGGCCCAGTGCTCCCGGCCCAGCAGCACCGGGTGCCCGCGGACGCCGTCGTAGGTGGCGGTCGCCAGCGCGTCCGGAGCGGCGTGCGCGGCGACTACGCGCAGCGCTTCCGGCGTCATGCCCGGCATGTCGACCAGCGTGACCAGCGCGGCGTCGACCCGACCCGGCCAGCCGCGCAGCCCGTCGAGACCGGTCCGCAGCGAGGAGGCCATCCCGGTCTCCCAGTCGCGGTTGGCCAGCACGGTGGCACCCTCGAGGTCCGCCGTCCGCCAGACGTCGACGGCCTGTGCACCGAGGACGACGAGCACCGGGTCGCACACCGCCCGCGCCGTCCGCACCGCCCGCTCCACCAGCAGGCTGCCCTCGTACTCGACCAGGGCCTTGGGCATGCCGTAGCGGCGCCCGCCGCCCGCAGCGAGGACCAGTCCCGCGACCGTGCTCATCCCGCCACCCTCTCAGCGCGCTCCGACGATCAGCTGAGCTGGTCGTCCCCGGTCCTGGCTCACCAACGGGAGTGAGCCAGCAGCCGGGACGGTGAGCTGAGCTGATCGTCGTCGGCGGGCTCAGCGTGCATAGACGGCGGTGTCGGAGGCCTTCACCGAGGCCCACACCGGCGCGCCGGGGGCGAGACCCAGCTCGGCGAAGGCGGTCGCGGTCACGTCGGCGACCAGCGGCACCTCGCCGTCGAGCTCGCAACGCACCGTCGACCCGTGCGGCGTGGCCGACACCAGCCGCGCCGGCCAGACGTTGCGCGGGCTGCCCTCGGGCCGGCTGGTCCACAGCGCCACGGACTCGGGGCGGACGGCGACGAACACCGGCCCCGCCGTCTCCTCGGCC
>DATIMX010000548.1:0-6159 GCA_035474935.1 Geodermatophilus sp.
CTCGTGCTCGAAGCCGTGGTGCACCCGGTAGGCGATCGCCCGGTCGTTGTACAGCGAGGCGTAGACCTCCCGGATCGCCTGCAGCACCGCCTCGATGCCCCGCACGTTGAGGAACGTCTCCTGCTGCCCGGCGAAGGAGGCATCGGGCAGGTCCTCGGCCGTGGCGCTGGAGCGCACCGCGAATGACGCCTCCGGGTCGTCCCCGGCCAGCCGGTCGTAGGCCGCCCGGATGTCGGCCTCCAGGGCCGGCGGGAACGGCTGCTCGACGACCGCCCGGCGGATCTCCCGGCCGGCAGCGGCCAGCGCCCGCACGTCGTCGGTGTCCAGCGCGCGCAGCCGCTCGGCGATCCGGGCCGCCAGGCCGGTGTCCCCGAGGAAACGCTGGTAGGCCGCCGCCGTCGTGGCGAAGCCGTCGGGAACGCTCACCCCGGCGTCGGCCAGGTTCGAGATCATCTCCCCGAGCGAGGCGTTCTTGCCGCCGACCACCTCCAGGTCGCCCAGCCCCAGCTCGGCGAACCACCGGACGTTGTCGGCGTCGTCTTCGGTGTCCCCCGCAGTGCTGCCGGTCGGTGCCTCGGGTGCGGTGTCGGTGCTCATGAGCGGGTGGTCCTTCCTCGCCGGAGGTCGTGGCCGGAGGTCGGCGGCGCGCCGGAACTGCGCCGTTGCCGGGCCAGGGTCTGGATCACCACGGTGGCGATCTCCTCGACGGATGCCGCGGAGGTGTCCACCGTGGGCAGGTGGTGCCTGTCGTAGATCGCCGTCGCCCGCCGCAGCTCGAAGCGGCACTGCTCCTCCGAGGCGTACCGCGAGTCCGGGCGTCGCTCCTGGCGCACGCGATTGAGCCGAGCCACGGTGGTGGTCAGCCCGAAGCAGCGGTCCGCGAGGTCCCGGACCGGGCGCGGCAGGTCCGTGCTCTCCAGGTCCTCGTCGACCAGCGGGTAGTTGGCGACGAACAGGCCGTGCTGCAGCGCCAGGTACATCGCCGTCGGGGTCTTCCCGCACCGCGACGGCGCCAGCAGGACCACGTCGGCCCGGTCGAGCCCGCGGGGGCTCAGGCCATCGTCGTGTTCGATGGCGAACTCGATCGCCGCCATCCGGGCGTTGTACCGCCGGACGTCGCCGACCCCGTGCAGCCGCCGCGCCTCACGCAGCCCGCGGGCCCCCAGCTGCTCCTCCACCCGGCTCATGTGGATGCCGAAGAAGTCGATGATCGGGGCCTTCGTCTTCAGCAGCTCCTCGCGCACCTCGTCCACGGCCGCGGTGGTGAACACCAGCGGGGGCACCGGGCCCGCCATCGCCGCGTCGAGCTGGGCCACCACGTCCCGGGCCTGCTCCACCGTGGAGATGAACGGGATCAGGGTGCGCTCGAAGCGGACGTCGGGGAACTGGATGAGCAGCGCGTTGCCCATCGTCTCGGCGCTGATCCCCGTGCTGTCGGACAGGAAGAAGACCGGCACCACCGCGTCCGCATCGCGGTCCGGGTGACACGCTGGGTCCGAACCGGGCGACGGCGACCACGGCACGGGCGGACTCCCCTCTGTCGTGCGTCGGCTCGCGCCGATGACTGCGTGCTCGAAAATCGGCGAGAGCGGAGCCTTCCAGCCACGAGCACGCGGTCAGCAGGTGTGCTCGCGCAGCGGGATCCCTTGCCGCCATGACCGGCAACGAAACTGTTATATCAGTTGCATAACACCGTAGTGCAGACTGCGGAACGGGGTCAAGGGGTCCCCGCGGGTTCGCCATCCCCAACCGCGCCAAGGAGCTCCCGCGCTCCGCCCCGCGACGTCCTCATCGCCGCACGCTGACTTGCCGCACAGCTGTACGTCGACGTGCCTGTCCGCCGTGAGGGATACCAGCGCCTCATCCGCCGCCGACAAGTCCCGCAGGCGCCAGGCTCCCCGCCGCGGGGGAGGTCCGTACCGGCTCCTTCCGGCCTCGGATGGGCACCGCCTTGCGACGAACGCCGCTCAACTCTGCGGCACGCCATCCCCGCAGCGAGCTGAGCACTGCCACCCCCTCCGCCCGCTCGAGGTCGGCCACGCGCAGCACCCGCTCCTGCAGCCTGTCCATCTCGAGCAGCCGCGCGCGCTCGACGCCGGGAAGGCACCCGGCCTCCAGTGGAGGCGTCCACCAGCACCCGTCGAGCTCCACTGCGAGGGAGGCTCGGGTCACCTCGGTGAGCTCTCCCCTCGTGTTGACCATGATCACGTCGTCGACGTCGGGTCGCCGCTCGCGGCGCCGGTCGTACGGCTCCCGCATGCTCGTCTTGTGGTAGAGCCAGGTCTCCCGGGGATCGACCGGATCGTCGTCGACCGCGAGCAGCACCGGGCCGGCCGAGGGCGCAGGGAGCGCCTCGACGTCGACGGCGAGCGTCCCGTCGCGCCGGAGGCGGATCCGGACGCGTGCCGCCGGCTCTCCCGCCAGCCGCACGGCCAGGACGCGTCGCGCCGTCGGCAGGTCGAACCGGAACCCCAGGTGCTCGGCCGAGGCTGCCAGGCGGTGCAGATGACGTTCCCGGTTGCGCAGACCGCGCTCAGGGTCGTGCCGCATCGTCTCCAGCAGCTCGAACTCCCGGGGCCGCGCGGACAGGACCGCGGCCTTGGCGAGGAGCTCGGCATGCTCAGCCGACGCCTCCGAGCCCCAGGTGATGCCACCGCCGGTGCCGTACACGGCCTCTCCCGAGGACCTGTCCACCACGGCCGTCCGGATGGCCACGCTGAACCGCGCCCGGACCGACGCGTCCGGTGGACCCACCAGGCCGATGGCTCCGCAGTAGACGCCGCGCGGGTCGGGTTCCAGGGACCGGATGATCTCCATGGAGCTCGCCTTGGGCGCTCCCGTGACCGAGCCGCAGGGGAAGAGTGCCCGGAACAGCTCCACCAGGCCGGTTCCGGGCGGGAGTCGAGCCGTGACGTCGGAGGTGAGCTGGAGCACGGTCTCGTAGCGCTCGACGGTGAAGAGCGCCGGCACGTCGACGCTGCCGATCTCGGCGATCCGGCCGATGTCGTTGCGCATGAGGTCGACGATCATGACGTTCTCCGCCCGCTCCTTGGGACTGGACCGCAGCCGGTGGGCCAGGCGCCGGTCCTCCTCCCGGTCCCGTCCCCGCCGCGCCGTGCCCTTCATGGGGCGGAGCAGCACCGCGTCGCCACGGCGCTCGAAGAACAGCTCGGGGCTGGCACTGGCCACGGCGAAGCGGCCGAGGTCGAGATAGGCGCTGTGGGCCCCGCGCTGACCCAGGGCCAGGTCTCGGTACAGGGCGAAGGGATCCCCTGACACGCGACCGGACATCCGGACGGTCAGGTTGCACTGGAACGTGTCCCCGGCGGCGATCCGCTCGTGGACCTGCCGGACGCCGTCGGCATGCCCGGCCGGTGTCCACGTGGGTTGCCACCGGGCCGCCCCGCCCCGGCCGGCGCCGGCCGGCCCGGCCGCCTCCAGCGAAGGCACGGGAACCGGCTGGTCGCAGACCCCGAACCAGACCAGCGGCATGCCCATGGGCATGGATCGGTGCACGGCGAGTCGTGGGTCCAGCCCGGCAGCAGCCTCGTAGGCGACGTAGCCGAAGGCCCACTGTCCGGCGTCGGTGGCTCGCTCGACCTCGGTCAGGACGCCGAGGACCTCCTCGGGCCGCTCGGCGATCAACACCCGGCGCGGCGGTGGACACTGGACGGCGGTCCCGGCGCGGAGGTCGTCGAAGCGGGCCCACGGCACCCCGGGCCGGCTGCCGGATCTCACCGTGTCGTCGTCCCCGGGCGCACGGCGGCGAGCAGGTGGAACGAGCCACTCACCACGACCGGCAGCCCGGCGTCGGCGCTTTCCGCGGCGCGGGCCACCGCGCCCGCCGGGTCCTCCTCCACCACGGCCTCGACCCCGCACTCCCCTGCCGCCACGGCGATCTGCTCGGCGGGTACGGACGTGCCGGCGGGATGGTCACCGTCGCCGGTGGCGAACCGGGTGGCCACCACTAACGATGCCGCGGGAGCGATGACCCGCACGGCGGCCCGGAGGTCCCTGTTCTGCTTGACGGCCAGCACCCACGGGAACCGGGCGCCGGGATGGACGTCCTGCAGGGTCGCCACCAGCGCCGCGAGTTTCATCGGGTTGTGCGCTCCGTCGAGCACCGCGGGCCGGCCGGCGATCACGAGGCGTTCGAACCGACCGGGCAGCGTGGCGCTGCGCATCCCCAGCCAGACGGCATCCGGGTCCAGGGACCATCCGTCCCGCGCAGCCAGCGCCTCGACGGCGCACAGCGCCAGATGGGCGTTGCCGGCCTGGTGCTGCCCCGTGAGCCCCAGGGACAGGGACGGCTGGCCGCGTAGGTGCAGCTCGGTGCCGCCCGGTCCGGTCCAGGACCGCACCGCCGGGGGGGGCCGAGCTCCACCCACCGGAGGTCACAGCCCCGACGGGTCGCCTCTGCGCTGAGCACATCCTCCACCTCGGCGCTCCGTTGGCGGGCCGCGACCGCACGGCCGCCGACGGGGAGGACGCCGGCCTTCTGCGCCGCGATCTCGCGGACGGTGGCCCCGAGGACGTCCTGGTGGTCCAGGCCGATCGGGGTGATCACCGCGAGCTTGTCCGCCCGGGAGATCGTGTTGGTGGAGTCGAGCAGTCCCCCGAGCCCGGTTTCTACGACCCCGTAGTCGACCCGGTCGGCGAACAGGCCGAACGCGATGGCGTTGGTGACCTCGAAGAAGGACGGCCGACCGTGGCCGGCCTGCTCCACCGCCTCGACTGCTGGCCGGATCCGTTCCAGCTCCGCGTCGACGAGGTCGGCTCCGGCGGGAGCGCCGTCGACCTGGAACCGCTCGAGGACGGAGTAGGCGTGCGGCGACAGGTGGGCGCCGACCCGGAACCCGTGGGCCCGGAGCAGGCTCGCCACGAAGGTGCTCACCGACCCCTTCCCCGCGGTGCCCGCGACGTGCACGGCGCGGAAGCGGTCCTGCGGATCCCCCAGCGCCCCGAACAGGGCCCGCGGGCGGGCGAGCCCCACCCCCGCCGGGCCCCGCTGCGGCCCGAGCTCCGCGAACAGGTACCGGCGGACGCGGTCGAGCGCGGCCCTGGACGAGGGTGCGCCGGCGGACGGCGGCAGTTCCGCCGTCCCGGTCGACATCAGACCTCCAGCGACCGGGTCACCGGAAGACGACCGTGCTGTGCCCGTTGAGGAGCACCCGCCGTTCGCCGTGCCACCGGACCGCGCGCGACAGCGCCAGCGCCTCGGCGTCCTGGCCGACCGTGGCGAGTGCGCGCGGGTCGTAGGTGTGGTCGATGCGGATGACCTCCTGCTCGATGATCGGTCCCTCGTCGAGGTCGGGGGTCACGTAGTGGGCGGTCGCGCCGACCAGCTTCACGCCGCGGTCGAAGGCCTGGTGGTAGGGCTTGGCGCCCTTGAAGCCGGGCAGGAACGAGTGGTGGATGTTGATCGCCCGGCCGTGCAGGGCGGCGCAGGCCTCGTCGGAGAGGACCTGCATGTACCGGGCCAGCACCACCAGGTCGGCCCGGTGCTCGTCGACCAGTTCGAGCAGCCGCGCCTCGGCCTCCCGCTTCGTGGCCGCCGTCACCGGTACGTGGTGGAACCGCAGCCCGGCCGCCTCCGCCATCGGGCGCAGGTCCTCGTGGTTGGACACCACGGCGACGAGGTCGGCGCCGAGACTGCCGGACCGCCAGCGGAAGATGAGGTCGTTGAGGCAGTGCCCCAGCTTGGACACCATGACGAGCACCCGCTGCGGCTGGCCGCCGGTGACCTGGTAGGACATGCCGAACTGGTCGGCCACCGCCTGGAAGTCCGCCGACAGGCGGTCGGCGTCGGTCTCCTCCGAGCAGACGAACGCGGTCCGCAGGAACAGCTGGCCGCGGACGGCGTCGTCGAACTGCTGGTGCTCGACGATGTCGCAGCCGTGCTCGAAGAGGAACGAGCTGACCGCGTGCACGATGCCCGGGCGCTCCTGGCAGCTGAGCGTGAGGGTGTACGGGTGGGACACGGGTGCCTCCTCAGCACTCGACGATGTTGAGCGCCAGCCCGCCACGGGCGGTCTCCTTGTACTTGTCCTTCATGTCCGCGCCGGTCTCGCGCATGGTCTTGATCGCCTTGTCCAGCGGGACGTGGTGCCGGCCGTCGCCGCGCACGGCCATCCGGGCGGCGGTGATGGCCTTGACCGA
>DATIMX010000549.1:0-12816 GCA_035474935.1 Geodermatophilus sp.
CGACGTGGTCTACCTGCGCAACGTGCTCATCTACTTCGACCTGCCGACGAAGCAGGCGATCCTCCGCCGGGTGCGCGACCTCATGCGCCCCGACGGATGGCTGTTCCTCGGCGCGGCAGAGACGACGCTCGGGGTGGACGACTCCTGGGAGCGGGTCGTCGTCGGCCGTAGCTCCGCTTACCGCCCGCTGAAGGGGAACTGACGTGCGTGCACTGGTGATCGACGACTCCCGCGCCATGCGGCGCATCGTGAGCGCGGCACTGGAGGGTTTCGGCTACGAGACCCGTCAGGCCGGCCACGGGCAGGAGGCCCTCGACGTGCTGCAGGAGGGCTACGTGCCCGACCTGTGCACGATCGACTGGAACATGCCGGTGATGGACGGGCTGCAGTTCGTCTCCGCCGTCCGGGCCAACCCGGCGTGGCGCGCCCTCACGCTGATGATGGTGACCTCGGAGAGCGAGCAGGGCCAGATCGTCCGGGCGCTCGCCGCGGGTGCGCACGAGTACGTGATCAAGCCGTTCACCGCCGACGCGCTCCGCGACAAGCTCGCGCTGCTCGGCATGCTTCCCGAGGAGGCCGTTCTGTGACGCTCGCACCCGATGCGGTCACACGCCCCACCCAGCCACGCGTGACCATCCCCGAGTTGATCGACGAGGCCACCGTCGAGGCGATCGCCGGTGAGGCCTGGGTCGCCCTCGTCGGGGAGGACGAGGTGCTCGTCCCGCTGCCCGGCGACCTGCCCGCCGAGACGGTCTCGGCGTGGGTGGACGTCGTCGGCCCGTGGACCGGCAGCGTCGTCCTCACCACCGGCCGGCAGACCGCGGCCGATCTGACCCGGGCGCTGCTCGGCCAGGCCGCGCCCGAGCTGCTCGACCACGAGGACGTCGCCGACGCGTTCGGCGAGATCGCCAACGTGGTCGGCGGCAACGTCAAGGCCGCCCTCCCCGGCCCCTCCACCCTGGGCCTGCCCCAGATCGGCGAGGCCCCCGGCGTCCGCAACCCCGAGGACGTCTGCCGGCTCGAGGTCCTGTGGCGCGGCCAGCCCCTGGTCGTGTCCGTGCAGGGCGCACTGCCGGCCCTGCCCACCCCGCACCAGAACCCCCCGCACCCGAACGGAGCGTCACTGTGAAGATCCTCGTCGCCGACGACAGCCGCGTGATGCGGCAGATCGTCATCCGCACCCTGCGCCAGGCCGGGTACGACGACCACGACATCGTCGAGGCCGAGGACGGCCGCGACGCCTACGACAAGGTGCAGGCCGAGAACCCCGACCTGGTGCTGTCGGACTGGAACATGCCGAACATGACCGGGCTGGAGTGCCTGCAGGCGCTGCGCTCGGCCGGCTCCGGCGTCCCGTTCGGCTTCGTCACCTCCGAGGGCTCGCAGGAGATGCGGGACAAGGCCAGCGCCGCGGGCGCGCTGTTCCTCATCGCCAAGCCGTTCAACGAGGAGACCTTCCGCGAGAACCTGGACGGGGTGATCGCATGAGCGCCCCGCTGACCGTCGTCCTCCCGGACGCCAAGGCCGTCAAGGACATGCTCAGCGGCCTGGTCGGCAAGCCCGTCGGCGTGCTGCCGGGCGCGCCGGTGACCCCGACGCCGAAGTCGCCGGTGTCGGTGGCCGTGTACGTGGACCCGTCGATGAACGTGAACGCCCTGTGCGTCATGGACCTCGGTGCGTCCGCCTACACCGGAGCCGCCCTCGCGCTGCTGCCCCCCGGCGGCGCGCAGGACGCCGTCGAGGAGGACGGCGAGCTGACCACGATGCTCACCGAGGCGCTGCACGAGGTCGTCAACGTGCTCTCGGCGCTGTTCAACGTGCCCGGTGCGCCGCACTCGAAGCTCTACAAGCTCTACGCCCCCGGCGACGACCTGCCCGGCGACATCGCCGGCTCGCTGGCCGCCTTCAACCGGCTCGACCTCGCCATCGACGTCCCCGGTTACGGCAAGGGCGGGCTCTCCCTGGTCATCCCCTCGGGGGCCTGACCGAGCAGACGCCCCGGGACGGCGCCGGAGACCGCCCTCCCGCCGTCCCGGGCGCTCCACGACGAAGGCCCCGAGGCACTGCGCCTCGGGGCCGTCGTCGCGTGTTGCACGTGGAACCTCAATGGAGCGCCGGCTCGCGGTCGTCGGTGCTCGTGGGCAGACAGGCCCAGACGTGCTTGCAGCCCTCGTCGACGTACCAGCCGTGGGCCACCGACAGCCGGGCCACCAGGTAGAGCCCCAGGCCGCCCTGGGCGGGATCGCGGTCGACGGCCGGGCTGGGCATGGTGTCGGGGTCGCGGTCGCTGACGTCGAGCAGCCAGCCGCCGCTCCCGGCGACCACCGTGGCGACCACGGGGGACAAGCCGTGCCGCAGCGCGTTGGACGCCAGCTCGTCGAAGGCCAGGATCAGCCGCTCGGCCGCGGTGTCGTCGTCGTCCCGCGGATACCCGACGCCGTCCAGCCGCGCCCGCAGCACGGCACGGGCCGCCGGGAGCTCGGCGACGGCCTGCAGGTCCCACCGCCACACCTCGCCCCGGCCGTCCGGAAGGGGGCGCAACGGCCATGCGAGTCGACCCACTGCCCTCTCCCCGTCCGTCGCTGTCTCCGACACGCACGTGGGTTCCCAAGCGGCTGGATGCTCAACCGTGTCGCCGGCGTTTCCGACCCCACGGGGTGAGGCGCCTGTCGTCCGTGCCGCTCAGCGCGGTGGGTGCACGCAGATCGCCACCAGCGCGACGTCGTCCCCCGGCGTGTCGGGCAGCATCCGCGCCAACAGGTCGTCGGCCAGCTGCTCCAGCGGCCGGTCCGCCAGCGCGGCCAGGTGCCGGCGCAGCCGGCCCACCCCGGTGTCGACGTCGCAGTCCCGGCGCTCCACCAGCCCGTCGGTGTAGAGCAGCACGACCGCACCCGGACGCAGCGGCACGGTGAACTCCCGCCGCACCGTCGTCGGGTCCACCCCCAGCAGCAGGTCGCCCAGCCCGTCGGCGAGCACGGTCACCGTGCCGTCGGGGTCGGCGACCAGCGGCGGCGGGTGACCGGCGCTGGCCCAGCGCAGCCGGGTCCCGCCGTCCTCGAGTCGGGCGATCGCGGCGGTGGCCAGCGTGCCGGTGTGCATCGCGGCCATCGCGGCGTCCAGGCCGCGCAGCACCTCCGCCGGCCCGGCGCCGCTGTAGTGGGCGATGCCCCGCAGCAGCCCGCGCAGCTGCCCCATCTCGGCCGCTGCGGCGGTGTCGTGCCCCGTGACGTCCCCGATGACCACCACCGGGTCGCCGTCGGTGTGCAGGAAGGCGTCGTACCAGTCCCCGCCGACGCGGGCGGCCTCCGCCGCGGGGACGTAGCGGGCCACCACCTGCGCACCGGCGATGGTCGGCAGGTCGGTGAGCAGGCTGCGCTGCAGGCCCTCGGCGAGCTTGGCCTGCTCGCTCTGCCGGTGCACCCGGTCGACGGCGCGCCCGGCCCGTGCCGCGACCTCGCGCGCGGCGGCCAGGTCGTCGTCGTCCAGCGTGCGCCCGGGGTCGAGGTACAGGGTGAGGACGCCGACCGCGCGGCCGTCGGCGGTCAGCGGCAGGACGACGGCGGTGTCCGGGCCCAGCTCCAGCAGCAGGTCGCGGGCCGGGCCCGGTGGCATGAGCTCGAGGACGGCCGCCACCGGCTGCTGCGCCTCGGTGCCCGACCGCAGCGCGCGGGCGACGGGGGAGGCCGCCGGCAGGGTGTCCAGGCGCACCTCGGCGTAGCGGTCCAGCAGCGGGCGGCGAGCCGGGTCGACGTGCCAGGAGCCGACGTCGCGGGCGCGACCCTCCCGGTCGACGACGGTGACCACGCAGCCGTCGGTGAGCGCGGGGACGACCAGCCGCGCCAGGCTGCCCAGAGCCGATTCGCTGTCCAGCGCGCCCGACAGCTCCCCGGTCACCGCGGCCAGCAGCGCCGTGCGGGCGCCGGCCCGCTCCGCGGCCCGCCGGGCCTCCTCGGCGGCGCGCCGGGCCGCCTCGGCCTCGTCCTGCGCCTGCCGGCGCGCGGTGACGTCGACGAAGACGAAGGCGGCGCCGTCCGGCACCGGCCAGGCGTGCAGCGCCGACCAGCCCGGGCCGCCCCCGGGATCGGGGACCTCGAGGGAGACCGGCCCGCCCGAGGCCACCGCCTCGTGGCAGGCCCGGGTCACGGCGGCGGCCGTGCCGGCGCACAGCACCTCGGTGACCGGCCGCCCGACGACGTCGGAGGCCGGGCGGCCGAGCAGCCGCTCGCCCTCGGCGTTGAGCAGCGCGACGCGCCCGGCGGGGTCGAGACAGCCCAGCGCGGCGGGCAGGGCGGCCAGCACCCCGGTGGCCAGGGCGGCGCTCCGGTCGAGCGGCTCCGGCCGCCCCCGCGGTCGCGGCAGTGGTCCTGGGGTTCCCACGAGGACCACCTCTCTCGGCGGGCCGACCCCCGCCCCGACCTCGGAGCGCGCCTCCCCGCCGCCCTGCTGGCCGGGAGGGTGCCCGGATCGTGGCAGCGGGCGGGCGCCCTGCCAAGGCGCACCGGCGTGGCGTGCTCGCCGTCCCCGGGTGTCCTCAGTCCCGCGTGGCGGCTGCGCGGACGGCGGCGGCGACCGCCTCGACCCCCTGCGACGCCCAGAGGATCGAGTAGTGGTTGGTGTCGGGCACCTCGCGGGCGGTGATCCCGCTGGGCTCCAGGCCCAGCTCGGCCAGCCGCCGCTCGTCGTAGAGGCCCGGGGTCTGGTCGAGCAGCCCGCGGGTCGCCCACAGCAGGGTGGCGGGCACCGGCAGGTCGGTGGTCGCCTCGAGCACCCGCTCGTTGAGCAGCACGTCGCCGCCGTCCACCCGCACCGCCTCGAGGACGCACGCGCTGCGCAGCGCCGGCGGCTCGCCCACCAGGTCGCGCGCCAGGTACGCCGCCACCGAGGGGACGTCGACCCACGGTCCGACGGCGGGGTGCTGCGCCCAGAAGGCCCGCACCGCGGCCAGGTCGGGGAAGGTCATCGACAGGCGGTCCAGGGACGGACCGAGGAGGGCGGCGAGGATCGCGTCGAGGTCGGCGCCCGGCGGGGTCGGGTACGACAGGCCGCCGTCGACCAGCACCAGGCCGTGCACGCGGTCGCGGGCCACCCCCGCGGTCGCCAGCGCCGCGACGTACGCGCCCATCGAGTGCCCGACGAGCACGGCGGTGTCGGCTCCCCTGTCGCCGTCCGCGCCCAGGGAGTCCAGGACGGCGGCGACGTCGGCCGCGTGCCGCTCCAGCCCGTACGGCCCGGGCAGCCCGGCCGACGCGGCCCGGCCGCGCAGGTCCGGCGCGACCACCTCGAACTCGCCGGCCAGCGCGCCGGCCACCCGCGCCCAGGCCATGGCGTTGGCAGTGATGCCGTGCACGAGGACGGCGATGGGCGAACCGGGGGAGTCGGCGCGCCAGTGCAGCGCCGCGAGCTCACCGCCCTCCACCGGGACGCTGATCAGCTCGGGGTCTGGGGCGGGGGCGCTCACGGTCCCCAGCCTGCCCGGACGGCGCTGCGGTCGCAGCCGGACCCCACCTGGTCCCTGGCCGGGAGGCCGGTCCCGCGCGGTCGGGGACGTCACGCGGGCGGACGGTCGGTCCGGGCATGCTCAGGCGGTGAGTGCCCCTGCACTCACCGCCTGAGCATGCGGGGGAGCACCTGCCGACCGTGGCCGTCCCTACGCGCCGGCGCGCTCGATGGCGAAGGCGACGAGGAAGCCGAGGGTGGTGATGACGCCGGTCCAGGTTCGGGTGCGCTCGAAGGCCTCGGGGATCATCGTGTCGGCGATCATGGTGAGGATCGCACCGGCCGCCACCGCGGTGATGACCGCGACCGCCTCGGGCGGCGCGTCCCCGAGCCCGGCGTAGCCGACGAGTGCGGCCAGGCCACTCGCGACCGCGATGCCGCCCCACACGCCGAAGACGTAGCCGGCCGAGCGGCCGTTGTTCTTCATCCCGGCCGCCGACGAGAGCCCCTCGGGGACGTTGGAGATGACGACCGCCGCCAGCACCGGGGCGCTCACGCTGCCCCCGCCCAGCAGGCCGAGGCCCAGCACCACCGATTCCGGGACGCCATCGAGCAGCGCCCCGATCGCGATCGCCGCGCCGCTGCCGGACTGCTCCTGCTCCGAGGGCTGGTTCTCGTCGGGGTCGTTGCCCGACCGCTTGCGGTGCCGGGCGCCGTGACGGGCCAGCGCGGCGTTCGCGGCCAGGTAGACCAGCGCGCCGCCGACGAAGCCCACGGCGGTCGCGGTCAGCCCTCCGGTCTCGGCGGCCTCGGCCACCAGGTCGAAGGCCACCGCGGAGATCAGTACGCCGGAGCCGAAGGCCATCACCGAGGCGATCACCGTCTGCGGCACCCGCACGAACCAGGCGACCAGCGCGCCGAGCACCAGCGCGCCACCGCCGAGGAGTCCCCACAGGCCCGCTTCCAACCAGGTCGGCACGCGTCTGCCTCCGTCCTGTCGTCAGCGCGGCGTCCCGCGGCTGCGGACGCCGGCGCCGTCAGTGCCCCGGGGTCGCCACCGCCAACCGAGCCGGAGGGCAGGACGACCCACCTGGTCGGCCACTCCTCCAGCAGCTTCGCGCGGGAGTTCGCCGCCAGCACCGTGCACCGCGAGGTGGCACCGGACTTCTTCGACGCGCTCGTCGCCGAGAGCCGCAAGGCCCCCGGGTCGGTCTACCGCGACTCCTGGGAGGGGCTGGTCCGCGTCGACGACCGCGACCGGCTCCGCGACGTCACGGCGCCCACGCTGGTGCTGTGGGGCGACTCCGACGCGCTGTTCGACCGTGGCCAGCAGGACCGGCTCCTGGCCGCGCTCCCCGACGCCCGGCTGCGGGTCTACGAGGCCACCGGGCACTGCCCCAACTGGGAGCGCCCGGAGGACGTCGCGGCCGACCTGAACGCCTTCCTCACACCCCGCTGACCGTTCCGCCCGGGGGGCCGTGGTCAGCGGGCGGGCCGGCCGCGCCGGTCACCCGGTCCGGATAGGTGGCGGTGAACCGCACCATCGCGCAGATGACCACCACCGGCACCACCCAGTCGAGCACGAGCTCGAGGAGGTGGGCACCGGGGGTACCGGTCGCGTCGACTCCGAGGGCGGTGGTCAGGACCGACGCCGCTCCCATGGCGATGATGGCCACCGCCCAGGCCGCGCTGAGCACCCGGTTGATCCTCCTGAACGTGGGGGAGTCCCAGTACTCGCGTGGCGTCGTCCGGCGGGCGTACTCGGCGGTGAACGGCAGCACCGGCACGGTCAGCAGGAGGTAGAGCCCCAGCACCACGCCGACCAGCGGCCTGCCCCACTCGAACAGCCACCGGTCGACGCCGGTGCCGCCGACGAACCCGGTGACGGCGATGACGGCGAAGAGGACCAGCGAGCCCAGGTCGAGGATCTGGGGGCCGTGCCGGCGGCGGTCCCGCAGGACCGCGACCGCCGCCATGGCGGTCGCGAGGAGCGCGCTCCACGCGACGGCGTCCGCGGCGAGCCGCTGCGAGACGACGGAGAAGACGATCCACGGCAGGAAGCCGGTGATCAGGGCCAGCGGGGTCAGCCCGGGCGGCGTCGACCGACCGGGACGAGCCGGTGCCGGGGCTGGGGTCGCGGTCATGGGAGGTGCCCCCCATCAGCGGGCGGTCCATGGACGGCAGGACGCACCGTCCCGCCGTCCATGCTCGTCGCGGCGGTGCCGGGTGGACCAGGGCACTCGGTCCGAGCCGGGGTCGCGGAGGCAGGGACGGGGCCCGCCCCTAATCGGGGTGGCTGAGCAGGTAGCGGCCGAAGTGCGGGACGGTGAAGGCGATCTGGCCGCGCTCGGCGGAGAAGACCAGCCCCTTCTTGATCAGCGAGTCCCGCGCGGGAGAGAGGGACGCGGGCTTGCGGCCCAGCGACACCGCGACCTCCGAGGTGGACACCGCCGCCCCGGCCGGTCCGCCCAGCTCGGCCATCGCGTGCATGTACTCGCGCTCCGCGGGGGTGGCGCGGTCGTAGCGGGAGCCGAAGAAGCCCACCGCGAGCTCGGCCTCGGCGACGGGCGCGGCCATGGCGACGTCCGCGGCGGTGATGGGGGAGGCGGCGGCGACGTCCCAGGTGACCTTGCCGTAGGCCTGCACGAAGTACGGGTAGCCGTCGGCGGCCGCGTACAGCGCGTCGAGCGCCTCGGGCTCGAAGGTGACCTCCTCCCGCTCGGCCGGCGCGAGCAGCGCCCGGTCGGCCGCGGGCCGGTCCAGCCGGTCGATGCGCAGGTAGCGGAACAGCCGCTCGGAGTAGCTCTTGGACGCCGACAGCACCGCCGGCAGGTGGGGCAGCCCCGCGCCGACGACGATCAGCGGCGCGCCCTGCTGCGAGAGCTCGTGGCAGGCCGCGCAGATGGCCGAGACGTCGTCGCCCTGCACGTCCTGCATCTCGTCGATGAACAGCGCCACGCCCTTGCCGACGTCGGCGGCCAGCCCCGCGGCGTCGCTCAGCAGCTCGACCAGGTCGATCTCCATGTCGCCGGAGTCGGCCCGCCCGCTGGACGCCGGCACGTCGATGCCCGGCTGCCAGCGGTCGCGCACCTTGACCGTGCCTCCGTCCCCACCCACCCCGCGCAGCGCGAACGCCTTGAGCACCCCGAGGACGGCGTCCATCGACTCCTGGTCGGGGTGGCGCAGCTCGCGCAGCGCCATGTGCAGCGCCGAGGAGACCGGCCGGCGCAGCGACTGGTCCGGCCGCGCCTCGATCTTCCCCGTGCCCCAACCGCGGCTGATCGCCGCCGAGCGCAGCTGGTTGAGCAGCACCGTCTTGCCCACCCCGCGCAGTCCGGTCAGCACCAGCGAGCGCTCCGGGCGACCGTGCGCGATCCGCTCCAGGACGACGTCGAAGGCCGACAGCTCGTGGTCCCGCCCGGCCAGCTCGGGCGGGCGCTGACCGGCGCCGGGGGCGTACGGGTTCCGCACGGGGTCCATGTCGGGCACCGTATGCGCGCCTCTAGCCCGACCCGTAGAAACGCCTAGATGGCGCGATCGTGTCGCTGCGAGGTCCGCGTGCCGTCACGCGCGGTGGGCATCCCGTCTGGGCTGCGGCGGCGGGAGGGCGCAGGCCGCCGTCCCGCCGGGCAGCCGCATCCGGTTGGCCGCCACCACGCGGTAGACCCGGTCGGCCAGCACCCGGACCAGGGGCAGCTGCAGCAGCCGGCCCAGCAGCGCCCAGCCCGGACCGGCTGCGCGCAGGGCGGCGGCCATCGCGCGTGCGCCGCCGACGACGTCCCCCGTGCGCGGCACCCACAGCACCTCCTGCTGCGCGCGCTCCGCGGTGGTGCCGACGGAGTCGAGGTCGGCGCCCTGCCACGGCACGACCGCGCAGTCGGCGGGCAGCACCCGCCGGGCGACGGCCGCCGAGCGGGTGCAGAACCCGCAGTCGCCGTCGAAGACCAGGGCCGGTCGCTGCACGGTCTCCCCCTCTCGTCCCGAAACGCGGTCGCGTGTCGTCGAGGCGTGTCCGGCCGTCACCGGCCGTGGGCCCGGAGCGACGAAGGACCGCCGGACACACAGGGTCCTCGCAGATGCCGCCGCTAGCGTGAACGGGGTGTTGAGGTTCCTGGTCAAGGTCGTCTTCATGGCCGCCGTCTTCTACGGCGTCGCCTACCTGCTGAACGGCATCGAGGTGATCCCGAACCCCAACGGGCCGCTCGGCGAGCCCGGCACCTACCTGTGGATCGCGCTGCTCTTCGCGGTGGTCAACGCGGTCGTCGGGCCGGTCCTGCGGCTGCTGTCGATCCCGTTCGTGCTGGTCACCCTCGGGTTGTTCCTGCTCGTGGTCAACGCGGCGCTGCTCGGCATCACGGCCGCGCTCACCGACCGGCTGCAGGTCGACGGCTTCGGCACCGCGGTCGTCGGCGGCCTGCTGCTGGCCATCGGCGGCTGGGTCGCCGACCAGCTCACCGAGCGCCGCTGACGTCCCGCAGCCCGGCCCCGTCCAGAGACTCGCCGAGAGCGTGCGGGCGGTGAGGAGGACGGGCGGCCCCCTGCAGGGACCCGCCGGCCCCGTCCAGAGGCTCGCCGTGAGCGTGCGAACGGTGAGGAGGACGGGGTCCTTCTACTAGCGTCGCTGTCATGGCCCGCACCACCGGCACGGTCCCGGTGATCCCGGTACCGGCCCCCGCGGACGACGGCACGCCCGTCGCCGCGACCGACCTCGCCGCCCTCGAGGCGGAACGCGACGAGAAGCGCCGCCGGCTGGAGCGGGCGGCCCGGGCGGCCCTGGGCGGCGCGCCGGGCCTGCCCGCCGGCTGCGACGCGGACGACGTCCCGGCCCTGCTGCGCCGCTACTACTGGAGCGAGCCGGCCGCGGAGGTGCTCGACCACGACCCGGCCGACCTCGCCGCCCTCGCACTGCGGCACCTGCGACTGGCCGAGGTGCGTCCCGAGGGGTCGGCCACGGTCGACGTCCAGGAGCTGACCGCCCGCGACGGCGCGGGGCCGCGCGCGCTCGTGCTGGTCGTCACCGACGACATGCCCTACCTCGTCGACTCGGTGACCGCCGAGGTGGTCCGGCAGGGCTTCGGCCTCGAGCACGTCGTCCACCCGGTGCTGGTGGTCCGCCGCGACGTGACCGGCCGGATCCGCGCGTTCTGCGACAGCGCCGACCCCGACGTGTGCGGCGCCGACGCGCTCGCCGAGTCCTGGATGGCCGTCCTCCTCGACGGGCCGCTGGACGACGAGGCGGCCGGCGACCTGGTCGCCGGCCTGCGCACCGTGCTGGCCGACGTCCGGGCCGTGCACGAGGACGCCGCCCGGATGCGGACCCGCGCCCTCGAGCTCGCCGACCGGCTCGAGCGGACGGCCGTCCCCCAGGAGACCCCCGCCGACCCGGCCGACGACCCCGCCGAGGCAGCCGCGCTGCTGCGCTGGCTGACCGACGGCAACTTCGTCTTCCTGGGCGCGCGCGACGTCGACCTGGTCCGGACCGACGGCCGGACGACGGCCCACCCGGTTGCCGGCAGCGGGCTGGGTGTGCTGCGCAGCGACGCCGACATCGCCACCGCCCCAGGGTCCGCCCCCGGCACCACGCTGCTCGCGGTCACCAAGGCCGACGCCCGCTCCACCGTGCACCGCCGCACCTGGCTGGACCTGGTCACGATCACCCTCCCCGGCCCGGACGGCGGCCCCGCCCGGCAGCACCGGCTGGTCGGGCTGTTCCCGACCGCGGCCGCCGCGCACTCGGTCCGCGACGTGCCGCTGGTGCGCCGCCGGGTGGCCGGGGTGGTCGAGCGCTCCGGCGTCCCCGCCGACAGCCACACCGGCAAGGAGCTGCTCGACGTCCTGGAGACCTACCCGCGCGACGAGCTGTTCCAGGTCGGCACCGACGAGCTGCTGCCGGTCGCGCTGGCCGTGCTGCACCTGCAGGAGCGCCGGCAGACCCGGCTGTTCCTGCGCCGCGACCCCGGCGACCGGTTCTGGTCGGCGATCGTCTACCTGCCCCGCGACCGCTACACGACCGAGGTCCGGCTGGCGGTGCAGCAGCTGCTGCTCGAGCGCCTGGGCGGCTCCAGCATCGCGTACACCGCCCGGGTCACCGAGTCGGTGCTCGCCCGGCTGCACTTCGTCGTCCGCCCGCCGGTGACGCGGGGCGGACAGCCCACGCTGCCCGAGGTCGACGTCCCTGCGCTGCAGGACGCGCTGACTGCCGTCGTCCGCAGCTGGACCGACGAGCTGGCCGACGCGCTCGCCGCCCGCTACGGCGCGGACGCCGAGCGCCGGCTGGCGCGGGTCGCCGACGCCTTCCCCGCCGTCTACCAGGAGGACTTCCCGGCCACGACCGCCGTCGAGGACCTCGAGCGGCTCGACGGGCTGGCCGAGGGCGAGCTCGGGCTGGTGCTGCGGCGCCCGGCGGGGGCGTCGGCGACCGAGCCGCGGCTGGCGGTCTACCGGGTGGGCCAGCGGCTGCTGCTCTCCGACGTGCTGCCGATGCTGCAGCACCTGGGCGTGGACGTCGTCGACGAGCGGCCCTACGAGATCGACCGGATCGGCGCCCCGCAGGCCTGGATCTACGACTTCGGGCTGACCGCGCCGCTCGGCGACCTGCCCTTCCCCGGCTCGCTGCCCGAGCGCTTCACCGAGGCGCTGTCGGCGGTGTGGCGCGGCGACGCCGAGGACGACGGCCTGGGCGCGCTGGTGCTGCTGGCCGGGCTGAACTGGCGGCAGGTGACCGTCGTCCGCGCGTACGTGCAGTGGCTGCGGCAGGCCGGCCTGCCCTTCGGCCAGCGGTACGTGGAGACGACGCTGGCCGCCCACCCCGACGTCGTCGCCCGGCTGGTGGCGCTGTTCGAGACCCGCTTCTCCCCGGGCCGGGACGGCGGGCGGGCGGCGCGCACCGACGAGCTGGTCCGGTCGCTGCGCGAGGCGATCGGCCGCGTGGAGTCGCTGGACGCCGACCGGGTGCTCACCGCGCTGCTCGCCGCCGTCCTGGCCACCCAGCGGACGACGTACTACGCGATGTCCGGCCCCCAGCCGACCCTGCTGGCGCTGAAGCTGCACCCGGCCGAGGTGCCCGACGTGCCCGAGCCGCGGCCGGCCCGCGAGGTGTGGGTGAGCTCGCCGCGGGTGACGGGCGTGCACCTGCGCTTCGGCGCGGTCGCGCGGGGCGGGCTGCGCTGGTCCGACCGGCACGAGGACCTGCGCACCGAGGTGCTCGGCCTGGTCAAGGCGCAGATGGTGAAGAACACCGTCATCGTGCCGACCGGCGCCAAGGGCGGCTTCGTCGTCCGCAACCCCCCGCCGGAGAGCGCCGGCCGCGACGCCTGGCTCGCCGAGGGGCAGGCCTGCTACCGGTCGTTCATCGGCGCGCTGCTGTCCCTGACCGACAAC
>DATIMX010000550.1:0-13097 GCA_035474935.1 Geodermatophilus sp.
GGCGAGGTCACCGCGCTGCTGCGCCGGCTGGGCTCGCAGGTGTGCACGCCCGGCGAGCCGCCGTCGGACGAGGCCAGCGCCCCGCGCGACGACCGCCTGCAGCAGCAGCGCCCGGGCTGAAAGAGGACCTCTCTGCCCCCCCACCGCTCGCAGGCTCGCGGCGGGCCCCTGCAGAGAGGCCCGCCGTCTCGATGGGCCAACTGTGTGAGGAGCCGGCGGCCTGGGCACACGGCCCGCCGTGCGCCGACTCGAGAACAGCCCCCTCCTGATCGCCAAGGGCTACGGCTGGCTGCCCGACGCCCGGCGGGCGCGGGGCCGCCGCACCGTCGCCGCCCGGCTCGGCGGCCTGCCCGTCCTCGGCATCGAGGGTCCCGACGCGGCCCGGTTCCTCTACGACGAGGACCACGTGCGCCGCTCGCACGCCATCCCCGAGCCGGTGCAGGGCACGCTGTTCGGCAAGGGCGCCGTGCACACCCTCGACGGCGAGGCCCACCGCACCCGCAAGGCGATGTTCGTGGGTCTGCTGATGGACGACGACCGGGTCGCCGCCCTGGTCGACGCCGCCACCGCCGCCTGGGACACCGCGGTGCCCGGCTGGGCGCGCCGCGGGGAGGTCGTGCTCCTCGACGAGGCCGCCGAGGTGCTCACCCGCGCGGTGTGCGGCTGGGCCGGCGTCCCGGTGTCCGACGACGAGCTCCCCTCGGTGGCCCGGGACCTGACCGCGATGGTCGACGGTTTCGCCACCGCCGGACCCCGGCACTGGCGGGCCCGCCGGGCGCGCGGCCGCCGCGAGGCGTGGGTGGCCCGGTTGGTGGAGGACGTGCGCAGCGGCGCGGCGACGGTGCCCGACGGCTCGGTCGTCGACGTCGTCGCCCGGCACCGCGACGCCGACGGCGAGCGGCTCGATCCGCACACCGCGGCGGTCGAGGTGATCAACGTGGTCCGGCCGACCGTGGCGATCAGCTGGTTCCTCGCCTTCTCCGGGCACGCGCTGGCCCGCTGGCCGCAGCACCGGGAGCGGCTGGCCTCGGGCGAGCCCGCGTTCGCCGAGGCGTGGGCGCACGAGCTGCGCCGCTTCTACCCCTTCGCGCCGTTCATCGGCGGGCGCGCGCCGCGCGAGGTCGAGTGGGACGGCGAGCGGGTGCCGAAGCACTCGATGGTGCTGCTGGACCTCTACGGGCAGGACCACGACCCGGAGCTGTGGGGCGACCCGTACGCCTTCCGGCCCGAGCGGTTCCTCGGTCGCGAGATCGGTGCGTTCGAGCTGGTGCCCCAGGGCGCCGGCGACCCGCGCACCAACCACCGCTGCCCGGGCGAGCAGGTCACCGTCGCGGTCCTGGCGGCGCTGGCCGTGCGGCTGGCCCGCCTGGAGGCCGACGTCCCGCCGCAGGACCTGTCCATCTCGCTGCGGCGCATCCCGGCCAGGCCGGCCAGTGGCGTGGTGCTGCGGGTCCGCAAGACCGAATGAACCGGTTCGGTCGCGCAGCGTCACCGGCGCACCGGGGACGGCCGCGGGGTGTCACCGGCGCACCGGGGACGGCCGCGGGG
This sequence comes from Geodermatophilus sp., assembly GCA_035474935.1. Lineage (GTDB taxonomy): Bacteria > Actinomycetota > Actinomycetes > Mycobacteriales > Geodermatophilaceae > Geodermatophilus. Next base: position 1,549 of record DATIMX010000550.1, read on the forward strand.
TGTCACTGCCGCGTGGTCTCATCGCAGGGCCGTACGGACGAGGGAGGCGACATGGGCAGGTGGCTGGCGCCGCTAGTGGGCGTGGTCGGGCTGCTGACGCTCGTCGCCGGCGTGGTCTGGGCCGGGCTCGACATGGACACCATGGGCGGTGTGCCGCTGGTCGGCGTCGGCGGCGTCCTGCTCGTGGCCGCAGCCGTCGTGGCCGCCTGCGTCGAGGCCGCGGCCCGCCGCCGGCACGCCGTCCCGCACTGAGGAAGGACCCTCCTCCCCCCGCTGCTCACAGGCTCGCAGCGGGGCCCTGCAGGAGGGCCGACGTCAGGTCGAGGCCAGGCGGGCGAGCTCCGCGGGCAGGTCGCGGGGGGTGAGCACGCCGAGCCGCTGGGTGGCCCGGGTGAGCGCCACGTAGAGGTCGTTGTGGCCGCGCACGCCCTCGTCGAGGACCCGCTGCGGGTCGACGACGAGCACCGCGTCGAACTCCAGGCCCTTGGCCTCGACCGGCGTGAGCACCACCGGCCCCCGCGACGAGTCGGCCTCGGGCCCGCAGGACACGCCGTCCACCCGGGCCGCGACCGCGGCGGCGAGCTCGGCGACCCGGCCGGCCGGCGCGATCACGGCGGTGGTGCCCTCCTGCCGCGCCCACTCCTCGACCACCTCGGCGGCCCGCGCGGCCAGCCCGGCCTCGCCGGTCACCTCCGCCCAGGGCTGCTCGGTGCCGGGCCGGACCGACCGCGGCGCGCCGGCCCCGGTGCCGCCCGTGGCGAGGACGTCGGCGGCGACGGCCATGATCTCGGCGGGCGTCCGGTAGTTGACCGTCAGCTCCTCCAGCCGCCAGGCGTCGCCGACGTGCGGGCGCAGCGCCTCGTCCCAGGCGGCGGCGCCGGCGAGCGTGCCGGTCTGGGCGAGGTCGCCGACGGCGGTCATCGACCGGGTGGGGCAGCGGCGCACCAGCAGCCGCCAGGCCATGGGCGAGAGCTCCTGGGCCTCGTCGACGACGACGTGCCCGAAGGTCCAGGTGCGGTCGGCGGCGGCGCGCTCGGCGGTGGTGCGGGTGTCGAGCGCCCGCTGCCGCTCGGCCAGCTCCTCGGCGCCGATGAGGTCGCCGGCGCTGAGCACCTCGGCCTCCAGGTGCTCGTCCTCCAGGTCGATGGAGCGCGAGCCGTGCAGCACGTCGAGGGTCTCCTGCGCCTCGGCCAGCCGGCGCCGGCGGTCCCGCTCGGCGCGGGCCCGCTGCGCGCTGTCGTCGAAGCCGAGCAGCTCCTCGGCCTCCTCGAGCAGCGGGACGTCGGCCGGCGTCCACGCGCTGCCCTTGGGGCGGTGCAGCAGCGCGCGCGTCGCGTCGTCCCACCCCGGGGTGGCAGCGGCGACGCGGGCCGGGTCGGCGAACAGCTCGGTGAGCAGCCGCTCGGGGGTGAGCACCGGCCACAGGTCGTCGATGAGCAGCCGGACGGCGGGCTCCTCGGCCACCTCGCGGCGCAGCGCCGCGGTGTCCTCGCGGTCGAACAGGTCGGCGCCGCCGTCGATGCCCGTCCCGATCCGCTCGGCGTAGCGCCGGGTGAGCAGGTCGACCACGCGGCGGGCGAACAGCGGCCGGGCCAGGTTGTGCAGCCGCTCGGCCTTGCGGGCGGCGTTCTGCGCCCGCCTGACGTCGATCGGCCGCAGCCGCAGCGCGAACCCGTCGACGGTCACCTCGAGGGGGCCGCCGGGCACCCCCTGCCGGTCGGTGACGGCGCGCTCGAGCACCTCGACCATCTCCAGCCGGCCCTTGACCGCGGCGGTCTGCGGCGACTCGGTGCCGCGGGCGTCGAGGCCGGGGCGCAGCTGGCCCAGCCCGGCCAGCAGCACGCCGGTCTCGCCGAGGGAGGGCAGCACGTCGGCGATGTAGCGCAGGAACGTCGGCGTGGGGCCGACGACGAGCAGGCCGCGGCGGGCCAGCCGCTCGCGGTACGTGTAGAGCAGGTACGCCGCGCGGTGCAGCGCGACCGCGGTCTTGCCGGTGCCCGGCCCGCCCTGGACGACCAGGACGCCGCGGTCGTCGGCGCGGATGATGCGGTCCTGCTCGGCCTGGATGGTGCGCACGATGTCGGTCATCCGGCCGGTGCGCGCGGTGTCGAGGGCAGCCATCAGCGCGGCCTCGCCGGTCAGGCCCGACCCGGCGACCCCGTCGGTGAGCACCTCGTCGTCGAGCCGGACGACGGTCCGCCCGCGGGTGCGGATGTGCCGACGGCGCGCCACGCCCAGCGGGTGCACCGGGGTGGCGGTGTAGAACGGCCGCGCCGCGGGCGCCCGCCAGTCGACCAGCGCGGGGTCGCCCCCGGCGTCGTCGGCGGCCAGCCCGATCCGGCCGATGTAGAGCGGGCCGTCGTCGGTGCGGTCGATCCGGCCCACGCACAGGCCCGCCTCGGCGGCGTCGAGGGCGGTGACCCGCTCGGTCTGGAAGCGCACGGTGGCGTCGCGCTCCTGCAGCGCCTGCGGGTCCACCGCGGGCCAGGAGATGGCCTGCTTCAGCCGCCGCTCGGCCAGGTCGCGGGCGGCGTCCAGGCGGCCGTAGAGCTCCCGGACGTACTGCTGCTCGGTCTCGATCTCGGGGTGGGGTACGACCTCGGGCTGCGTCGTCGGCACTGCGCGTCTCTCTGTCGGCACTCTTCTGCGGGAACGAACGAACGTCCATGGTGCCCGCGCATTCCCGGCGCTGCGTCCAGGCGCCGCCGTGCGGTCGGCCACGGACCCGGCGCGGCCCTCAGGGGACGGGCGGCGCGGGCAGGGAGCCGACCAGCCGGTCGGCGAGCTCCCCCGGGCGGCTGAGCGCCACGAGGTGGCCGCCGGGCAGCTCCTCGACCGGCAGGCCCAGGCGCTCCGCGGCCACCCGCCGCTGGAAGCCCACGGGGAAGAACCGGTCGTCCCGGCCGGCCAGCACCCGGGTCGGCACGTCCGGCCAGGCGGGCAGCGGCCACGGCTCGGTGAACGGCGTCCCCGACTGGGCGAAGGGCACGGGCGCGGTGGCCGCGACCGGGGGCGGGACGTCGTGCAGGAACGCGTCATCGTCGTCCAGTGGCCAGCCGTGCGCCCGCGCCGCCTCCGCCCGGGCCTGCTCGTGCCCGGTGGTCGTCCACCACTCGCCGCCGGTCTCGCCCGGCCGCGGGACCATCGCGTTCAGCAGGACCAGCAGGTCGACCCGCGTCCGGGCGCAGACCAGGGGCGCGGTGAGGCCGCCCATCGACTGGCCGACGACGACCAGCGGCCCGCCGGGGCAGCCCGCGGCCGCGTCCAGCACGGTCTGCGCGTACCGCTCGAGGCCGGCGCTGTCGTCGCCGGCAGGCAGGTCCACGGCGACCGCCGCGTGGCCACGCCGTTCCAGCTCGGGGACCAGCCGGTGCCAGTACCAGGCCCGGCCGCCCGCTCCCGGGACGAGGACGAACGTCGCGCGCACGTCCTCCTGACCGGCGGCGGGGTCGGAACTCATCGCCCCGCGTGCGCCCTCCGCGCTCGCTCAGCCGGCCAGGTAGGGGATGGTCTGCGGCCCCTCGGGGAGGTAGCAGACGCGCGCCCCCGGACCGTGCCGCTCCACCGCCTCGGCGATCGAGGTGGTCAGGTCCGCGGTGGGGGTCAGGTGGGCGGCGCGCACCGCGTCGGGGTCCAGGCCGTCGCAGTACAGCTGGACGTCGGCCTTGCCGAGGATGCGGGCCAGGATCTGCACCTGCCACTGGTCGGGCACGCTGAACCCCTCCGAGGAGATCAGCTCGATCAGCCCCGCCGGGTCGTCGGCCGCGCCGAGCACCTCGGCGAAGGAGCCGTGGTCGGGCAGGCCGTCGGCGCACTCGGCGGCCACCAGGACGCTGCCGCCCGTGCGCACCACGCGCTCTGCGGCGGCCATCCCCTTCACCGCCTGGTAGAGGTTCTGGTCCAGCGGGAAGCCGGAGTTGGTCGTGACGACGACGTCCATCGGCTCGGGCACGGCGCGCATGGCGGCAGCGCGGGCCAGCTCGCAGGCGCGGGCGTGCATCTGGAACAGCTCGCCGCAGACGACGTGGGTGATCCGCTTGGCCCGGTCCAGCAGCACGTCGAGGGCCAGGTGGGGCGGGGCGAGCGCCGCGCACGCCCGGATGTCGCGGTGCACCGGGTTGTCCTCGACGACGCCCCAGGTCGCCAGCGGGCTCCCGATGCGGGTGGCGTCGTGCAGCACCATCACGGTGTCGATCCCGGCCAGGCCGGGGGCCACCATCTTCGGCCCGCCGCTGAAGCCGGCGAAGAAGTGCGGTTCGACGAACCCGGTGGTGATGCGCACGTCGGCCTCGACCCACAGGGTGTTCAACTCCAGCGGCACGCCGTCGCCGGCGGTGCCCAGGGAGGTGAGCGAGCTGCGGTCCCGCGCGTCGTGGTTCACGACCCGGCACCGGGACAGCACGTCGTCGCCGAGCATCTCGCGCAGCTCCTCGGCGGTGTTGCCCCGGTGCGTGCCGGTGGCCACGAGGACCACGACCTCGCACCCCGGCGCGGCGGCGTCGATCTCCTCCAGCAGGGCGTGCAGCACCGGCCGGCGCGGCTGGGCCCGGGTGCCGTCGCAGACGGAGACCGCGACGGTCATCCCGGGGCGCACCTGCTCGCGCAGCGGGGGCACCCCGAGGGGGTCGCGCAGGGCGTCCCGCAGGCCGGTCGCCGGGTCCGCGAGCGCCGGGTCGTCCTGCGGGGTGATCACCAGTGCCCCGTTCTGCAGCGGGACGTCGATCGCGCCACGGCCGTAGGCGAGGGACACGGTCGGGGGTGCAGCCGTCATCGGACCGTCCTCCATCTGCCGGCGGGACGTCGGCCGGCCGGGCGGCGACCGACGACGGCAGCCTAGCCACGGCCGCACCGGGGCGGCGGGCCGCGGACGGGTCCGCCCGCCGCGGATGCCGCAGGATGGGACGGCGGCCCGTCGGTCGCACGAGGAGAGGACCTGACATGAGGGCGCGGCTGCTGGACCTGCTCGCCGGCCTGCCGTACCGGGCGGTCGCCTGCAGCGGCGGCGTCGACAGCCTGACCCTGGCCGCGGCCGCGCACCGGGCCGCGCCGGACACCACGCTGGTCGTGCACAGCGTGACGCCGGCCGTCCCGGCGGCGGCCACGGCGCGGGTGCTCGGGGCGGCGGCTGCGGAGGGCTGGGACCTGCGCACGGTGCGGTCGCGGGAGTTCGAGGACGAGGGCTACCTCGCCAACCCGCGGAACCGGTGCTACGTCTGCAAGTCCCACCTCTACGACGCGATGGGCGACCTGGTGGCCGTGGTCGGGGGCGGGCACGTCCTGCTCAGCGGCGCCAACGCCGACGACCTCGGGGAGTACCGCCCCGGGCTGCAGGCCGCGGCCGAGGCCGGGGTGCGGCACCCCTTCGTCGAGGTCGGGGCGACCAAGGCCGACGTCCGGGCGCTGGCCCGGGAGCTGGGGCTGCCCCACGCGGACCTGCCGGCCTCGCCGTGCCTGGCCAGCCGGCTCTACACCGGGACGGCCGTGACCCCCGCGCGGCTGCACGCCGTCGAGGTGGGCGAGGCGCTGCTGACCGCCCGCACCGGGGTGGCGGTGGTGCGCTGCCGGCTGCGTCAGGACGACGTGCGCATCGAGGTCGGTGCCGCCGACCGGGACCGCGTTCCCCCGGACGTCGTCTCCGCGGTGCTGGCCGCCATGCGCGCCGTGGACCCCGGCATCCGCACCGCGGCCCTCGACGACGAGCCCTACCGGCCGGGGCGCGCGTTCACCCTGACCCCGGTGCCGCGGTGACCGACCCCGTCCCCGTCGACCGGGGGTACGTGGACCTCGGGTTCGCCCGCGTCGACACCGACCGGCGGGCCCGCACCGGGGACCCGGAGGTCGTCTACGCCGCCGGCAAGACCACCGAGGAGGTGGTCGGCATCGTCGCGGCGCTGCGCGCGGACGCCCCGGACCGGCCGGCGCTGGTGACCCGAGCGGTGCCGGAGACCGTCGCGGCGCTGGCCGCCCGCTGGCCCGACGCGCTGGTCGAGCGGTCCACGGTCGCGGTCGGGCCGCTGCCCCGGCCGGCCGGGCTGGTCGCCGTGGTCAGCGCCGGCACCTCGGACGAGCCGGTGGCCGTGGAGGCCGCCACCACGCTGCGCGTGCACGGCGCCGGCGTCGTCCGGGTGACCGACGTCGGGGTCGCCGGCCTGCACCGCGTCCTCGACGCCCGGCCGGTGCTCCGGAACGCCGACGTGGTGGTCGTGGTCGCCGGGATGGAGGGCGCCCTGCCGAGCGTCGTCGGCGGGCTGGTCGGGACGCCGGTCGTCGCGGTGCCGACCAGCGTCGGCTACGGCGCCAGCTTCGGCGGGCTGTCCGCGCTGCTGGGGATGCTGAACTCCTGCGCGCCCGGGGTGGTCGTCTGCAACATCGACAACGGGTTCGGCGCCGGGGTCTTCGCCGCCCGGGTGGCCCGGGCCGTCGACACCGCCCGCAGCACCGCCGCCGGTCGCTCCGGCGAGCCGCCGGCGTGAGCCGGGTCGGCTGGCTGGACCTGGGCAGCGGCGTCTCCGGCGACATGCTCCTCGGGGCGCTGGTCGGGGCCGGTGTCCCGCTGGCCACGCTGTCCGCGGCCCTGGAGCCGCTCGGGCTGCCGATCACCCTGCGCCGCGAGGACGTCCGGCGCGGCGGGCTGGCAGCCGTCCGGGTGCACGTCGACGTGCCGGCCGAGGACCAGCCGCACCGGACGTGGGCCGACGTGCGGGGACTGCTGGACCGGCTGGCCGAGCCGCTGCGGTCGTCGGCGTCCGACGTCTTCGCCGCACTCGCCCGCGCGGAGGCCGCCGTGCACGGCGTCCCCGCCGACGACGTCCACTTCCACGAGGTGGGCGCCCTGGACGCGGTCGCCGACGTGGTGGGGGTGTGCGCCGGCGTGGCCGCCCTCGGCCTGGACCGGCTGGTCGCCTCCCCGATCGCCCTGGGCGGCGGGTACGTGCGGACGGCGCACGGCCGGCTGCCCGTCCCCGGCCCGGCCGTCCTGGCGCTGCTGGCCGACGCGGCGGCGCCGGGTTCCGGCGGAGGGGCCGACGAGGAGCTGGCGACGCCCACGGGGGTGGCGCTGGTGACCTCCCTGGTGTCGGGGTACGGCCCCCTGCCGCCGATGCGGCCCACGGGGACCGGCACGGGCGCCGGCGGCCGGGACCCCGCCGACCGGCCGAACGTGGTGCGGCTGGTGCTGGGGGAGGCCCTCGCCGCGGACTCCCCGCACCAGGTGGCGGTGCTGGAGGCCAACGTGGACGACCTCGACCCGCGGGCCTGGCCGGCGGTCCTCGCCGGCCTGCTGGCCGCCGGGGCGCTCGACGCCTGGCTCACGCCGGTGCTGATGAAGAAGGGACGCCCGGCGCACGTGGTCAGCGCCCTGGCCGAGCCGGTCGCCGTCCCGGCCGTGCGCGCCGTGCTGTTCCGGGAGACCACCACGCTGGGGGTCCGTGAGTCCGGAGTGGCCCGGCGGGTCCTGGCCCGCCGGTTCCGGACGGTGGAGGTGGGCGGCCAGCCGGTGGCCGTCAAGCTCGGCCTCGGGCCGGGGGGCGAGGTGGTCAACGCCATGCCGGAGTGGGAGGACGTCGCCCGGGCGGCCGCGGCGCTGGACCGGCCGGTGAAGGCGGTCCTGGCGCAGGCCTTGGGGCTGGCGCAGGCGCTGGCCACCGACTGACCGTCCCGAGGTGGTGGACGACGGCAACCCGGATGTCACCTGCGTGACACGTCGACTGCCTAGCGTGAGGACTGCAACCTCAGGAGGTGCCCATGAGTCCGACCACCACCGAGACCCGGACCGACCCCCGGCTCCGGCGCAGCCCACGCGCCCGCAGCCACCCGCGCATCGACCGCAGCGCGTGGACCTGCGCCAACTGCCAGCAGGAGACCCTGCCGCCGCGCAAGCGCTGCGCGGACTGCGGCACGTCCCGCTACTAGAAGGACCACCCTTGCCCCCACGCCTCGCAGGCTCGGCGCGGGTCCCTGAAGGGTGGCCGCTCCAGCACCTCACCAGGCTCGGCGCGGGTTCCTGAGGGGTGGCCGCTCCAGCACCTCACCAGGCTCGGGCCGAGCCTCGGGAGGGGGCCGGCTCCCTCACCGAGCGGGTGGCGCTCCGCGCAGCCGGACGACGGTCGCGCGGTAGCGGCGCCGGCCGACCAGCCGCCAGGCCAGCCGCGTGGACGCCGGCAGCCCGGCGAGCAGCCGCGCCCGGTCGGCCGCGCACGCGTCCTCGAGCGCCAGGCCGAGCACCAGCGAGCGCTCGCGCCGCGACAGCGGGCAGCGCGCCGCCCGGGTGACCTCCGCCCACGCCGCTGGGGTGAGGTGCGCGGCCAGCAGCGGCAGCAGTTCCCGTTCCTCCTCGGCGGTCTGCGCGTCGACCGCGTCGGCGAGGTCCAGGCAGGCCAGCGCGAACGCGTCGCGCGCCTTGTCCGAGGCGGCGACCGCCCACTGCCGCGCGGCGGTGGACAGGCCGCGCAGCCGGGAGTCGAGGCCGGCGACGCGGGCGGTCCACCGCTCCACCCGCGGCCCGGCCGACGGCGCCGCGCGCAGCAGCGCCGGCCACAGCAGCTCGCGTTCGACGGCGTGGTGGTGCAGCAGCAGGCGGGCGATCAGGTCGGCGTGCCGGGTCAGGTCCCGGGTGCGGTCGGCGTCGTCGGCGAGCGCCCACGTGGACAGCTCGGCCAGCAGCCGCAGCTCGCGGCGCACCACCCGGTGCAGCACCAGTTCCGAGGCGACCACGCGCGAGGTCGGGACGTCGTCCGAGCGCTCTCCCGCCCTCCCGGCCGGGGCCGTGCGGGCGGAGGAGCGGCGGAGCGCCGCGGCGGCGGGCATGGGGCACCTCCGGAGCCGGGGTCCGGGACGCCGCCAGCGTAGGGACGGCGGCTCCCCGCGCGACAGGGCTCTCGGTCCCTGTCGCGTCCCGGCGCCGGGCCACGACTCGCGTAGGGGGGAGGGACAGGAGGGCCCTGCGGCGGTTACGTTGCCGCGGTGAGCGTGATCGCCCGGAACCGGGTCCGCGTGAGCGGGGTGGACGACGGGCGGCCGATGGTCTTCGCGCACGGGTTCGGGTGCGACCAGGAGATGTGGCGCCTCGTCGCCCCGGAGTTCGTGGTCGACCACCGCGTCGTCCTGTTCGACCACGTCGGGTCGGGCCGGTCGGACCTGTCGGCCTACGACCCGCTCAAGTACGGGTCGCTGGAGGGATACGCCGCCGACATCGTGGAGATCTGCCGCGAGCTGGCCCTGGACGACGTCGTCTTCGTCGGTCACTCGGTGAGCGCGATGATGGGCGTGCTGGCCGCGGCCAGCGCCCCGGAGCTGTTCGGCGCGCTGGTCATGGTCGGGCCCAACCCGCGCTACATCGACGACGGCGACTACACCGGCGGCTTCTCGCGGGAGGACATCGCCGCGCTGCTGGAGTCCCTCGACAGCAACCACCTGGGCTGGTCGGCCGCGTTGGCGCCGGTGGTCATGGGCAACCCCGACCGGCCCGAGCTCACCGCCGAGCTGACCAACAGCTTCTGCCGCACCGACCCCGACATCGCCCGGCAGTTCGCCCGCGTCACCTTCCTCTCCGACAACCGCGCCGACCTGCCCGGTGTCCGGGTGCCCACGCTGGTGCTGCAGTGCACCGACGACGCCATCGCCCCCGAGGTGGTCGGCCGGTACGTGCACGCCCAGGTGCCCCGCAGCGTCTTCACCCAGCTGGCGGCCACCGGGCACTGTCCGCACCTGTCGGCACCGGGGGAGACGACCGCCGCGATCCGCGCCTTCCTCGGGTAGCGCGGCCATGGACGAGCCGCGGCGACCGGACCCCCGCGAGGGTCCTGCCGGGCTGCGCCGGCTGCTGGAGGACGACCCGGCCGACCTGTACGAGAACGCCCCGTGCGGCTACTTCTCCGCACTCCCCGACGGACAGCTGGTCAAGGCCAACCACACCTTCTGCGAGTGGACCGGGCGACCGGTCGGCCAGCTGATGGGACTGCGCTTCCAGGACCTGCTGAGCATCGGCGGCCGGGTGTTCTACGAGACCCACCTGGCGCCGCTGCTGCGGATGCAGGGGATGGTGCGGGAGGTCGCGCTCGACGTCGTCCGCGCCGACGGGTCGCTGCTGCCGTGCCTGCTCAACGCCGTCGAGGTGCGCGACGACAAGGGCGCGCCGCTGCTGCTCCGGGCGACGGTGTTCGAGGCGACGTCCCGGCGCCGGTACGAGCGGGCGCTGCTGGCGGCACAGCGCGCGGCGGCGGAGTCCGAGCGCCGGGCGCACACGCTGCAGCAGGTCGTCTCGGAGGTGTCGGCGGCGTCCTCGGCGCGCGACGTGGCCGAGGTGATCGTGCGGCGCAGCCGGGAGGCGGTCGGCGCCAGCGGCGCGGCACTGTGGCTGGCCGGCGAGCGGCGGGCCACCCGGCGGGCCGAGCCGTCGATGCCGCCGCTGGAGCTCGCCGCCGCCGACGGGATCGCCCCCGAGCTGCTGGAGGCGATGGAGGCCGCGGCGTTCGGCGGCGCGGAGCTCGTGCGCGACGGCGGGGTGCACACGGTCCCGCTGGGTGCGGGGCTGCGGTCGGTGTGGCCGGGGCTGGCCGCCGCGATGGAGGAGGCCGGGCAGGAGGCGCTGGTCGTCGTCCCGGTGGACGCCGACGCCCGCCACCTGGGCGCGCTGGTGCTGCTGCTCGGGGTGACGGGGGACACCGGGCTGATCGAGCTCACCCCGCCGGGCGAACGGGGTCAGCTGGTCCAGGCCGACGCCGACCTGCTGGCCACCGTCGGCCGCCAGGCGGGCCAGGCGATCGAGCGGGTGCGGCTGTTCGAGGAGACCGCGCGGCACGCGGAGCGCTCGGCGTTCCTGCTGGACGCGGCCCGGCTGATGGCCTCGGCCGGGGACGTCACCGAGACCGCGGAGCGGCTGGCCGAGCTGGCGGTACCGCGGCTGGCCGACGTGTGCGTCATCGACCTGGCGGGTGAGCACGGCCTGGTCCGGGCGGCCGCCCGGCACGGCGACCCGTCGCGGCAGGACCTGGCCGCCGCGCTGCAGGAGCGGCACCTGCCGCCCCACGAGGCACCGCACCCGGCCGTGCAGGCCCTGGAGCTGGGCCGGACGGTGTGGATCCGCGAGGTGACCGACCGGTGGCTCGCGGAGATCACCGCCGACGACGAACACCTGGGGATCGCCCGCGCCCTGGATCTGGTCGGCCTCGTCTGCGTGCCCCTGCTGGCCGACGGGCGCGTCCTCGGCGTCCTCAGCCTGGGCAGCGACCGGCGGCGCGGGCCGTTCACGCCGGCCGACGTCGAGGTGGCCGAGCAGCTGGCGCTGCAGGTGTCGCAGGTGGTGGACAAGGCGCAGCGCTTCGAGTTCGAGGTGCTGACCTCGCACACCCTGCAGGCCAACCTGCTGCCGCCCGAGCCGCCGGCGGTACCGGGGCTGGCGGTGGCGACGCGCTACCTGGCCGCCTCGCGCGGCGTCGACATCGGCGGCGACTTCTACGACGTCGCGGTGACGCCCGGCGGAGCGGTGGCCGTGGCGGTGGGCGACGTGGTGGGGCACGACATCACCGCGGCGGCGACGATGGGCCAGCTGC
>DATIMX010000551.1:0-12184 GCA_035474935.1 Geodermatophilus sp.
CGCGGCACTGGGTAGCAGGGGCGGTTCTTGCCGTCGGAGGGGCGTTCAGGTGGGAACCGTCCGGCCGGTGTGGGCCAGCCAGGTGACCAGCGACCGGTGCAGGTCCTGTGCCTCGGCTCGGGACAGCCGCAGGCCGAGCGACTCGCCGTTGTCGTCGACCAGCACGCCGATGCTGTGCGGGGAGCATTCGAGCAGGCCGAGGGTGATCCGCCCCTCGGCGTCCTGGCTGGTCTTGAACCACAGCAGGTCGTCGTAGGCGAGCACGACCCGCGCGGCCGGGTCGGGCGCGGACTGCGGCGGCCGGGCGTCGTCGTTCACACCCGGGTCGTCGTCCTCGCCGGGATCGACCGCCATCCTGGCGGCACGCAGGGTGCGTCGGAACCGGGAGACCCACAAGCTCAGCAGGCGCATCGACGTACTCCTCCGGGTGTCGGCCGGCCCGTCCGCTGCCTCGGGGAAGACCTCGGCGGAGTCTGCGTCGCAGGCCGGCTGGATCGACCGGAAGGGGTCCAACCGAGGCCGAGCCGGCCACCGCGCCCCGGTCGTCCGACCTCCAGCGTCTGAAGAACGGAGTCCCCGGCCGAGGCGACAGATACCTCGGCGCATCGCGGAAGTCCGGCCCGAGAAGTCAACGGAGACGCCACAACCGACTGCGGCGCCGAGCGCTGTGCCCCGGGCCGGAGCGTCGCAGCGAAATCGTGCAGCCAGGCAGCATCGCTCACCACCCCAGCGCTGGTGGCCCCGGGCCCCGGCCGGAGCCGTGGAGGATCCCGCGGCGGCGTGACCCCCGGGCACGCAGCAGCCGGAGTAGGTCGACAGAGTGGTCGTTGCCGAGGCGTGTCCGAGGGCCGGCTGGACGGTGACGACGTCGCGCCCGCCACGATGAAGGCCAACTCGCTCACGCTCATCAGCCGGGTCCGGGCGGTCTGCACCGCGCCGCCGTCCTTCTGCATCGTCGGCATCCGCCAGCGAGCCGGCAGCTTCACGAACCCCTGATCTGCTCACCTCGACGCCTACGCCCAGATCGAAGCCGCCGACCCGCACGTCGCCTTCGTCGACTCGACCGAGCGGCTGCCCGCCCACGACACCGCCAGGTGCGGTTCGAGGAAGCCGGACGTGCACGCCAGGATCGAGGCGCACGGCGAGGACGCCGACCGCAGGACAGGTGGTGGCCGGTGCAGCGGGCGAGGGCGGTCGACGAGTGCGGAGATGGGTGCGGTCGCAGCGCTGAGTCCGCCGGCGCCCACCGGTCTACCTCCTGACCGGGACGACCGACTCATCGGGAGCAGTCATGGGCCTCATCCACATCGAGATGTTCGCGACCCTCGACCTCGTCGGGCAGGCGCCCGGCGGCCCCGAGGAGGACCCGGAGGGGTTCCCGTTCGGCGGCTGGCAGGCGCCCCTGGTGGACGAGGTCGCCGGGGCGCAGGTCATGGCCGCGTACGAGGGCACGGACGCCCTCCTGCTCGGCCGGCGGACGTACGACATCTTCGCCGCCCACTGGCCGCACCAGGAGGGCGGTGAGGACGACGAGATCGCCAGGCTCTTCAACAGCGTCCCGAAGTACGTGGCCTCCCGCGGCAGGCCCGACCTCTCGTGGGCCGGGTCCACGCAGCTCGGCCCCGACCTGGCCGGCGCGGTGCGCGAGATCCGGGACCGGCACGAACACGTCAAGGTCGTCGGGAGCCTGGACCTGGTGCAGACCCTCCTGCGCGAGAAGCTCTTCGACCGTCTCGACCTGTGGGTGCACCCGATCGTGCTCGGCGTCGGCAAGAAGGTGTTCGACGGTGGCGCGGTGCCCACGAACGTCGCACTCCTCGAACCGCCGGTGGCCACTCCGAAGGGCACCGTGTACCTGCGCTACGGGCTCGCCGATGGCACGCCCGCGACGGGGGACATGAGCGCACCCGATCGCGGTGTCGGGCGCGACTACTGAAGCCAGCCGTCACCTGGCCGTTCTGACGCTCCCCGAGCGCGACGCCGAGCGCGCCATGGCCGGGCGGACCAGGAGGACCAACTCCCTTCAGTGGAGAGGCGCTCCCGGTCAGCCCGTTCTCGACACGCCGCCGTCCTCACGAGGAATCAGGGTCAGGCTGGCGCGATCGTCGTCACCGTGCCCTTGGAGCCGCGGTACTTGAGCGCCCCACCCTCGACATAGAGGACACCGCCGCCACCAGGATTGACCGATGGGGCGGTGATGGCATTCGCGATCGCGATGACACCCCGGCCCCCGCCGAATTGGTCTCCCGTCCGGAAGCCGACGTTCCCACCTGCCCCGCCTGCCCCCAGCCTCTGGAACACCATGATGGATTCGAAGCCGGAGTTGTCCTCCTTGCGGCCGTTGATCTGCAACTCGTCGGACTGTACTGCGATCTCGTACTTCCCCCTGGCGGGGTGAGCGGCATCGGCTGCGCCCAACTCGACGAACTCGATGTCGGGATTCGGATCGAAGATCTTTATGGAAGCAGCACCGCCTGAATCGCTTGCTTGATCGATCCGCAGCGCCGGTTGGTTGTACTCCGCGTTCGTCGCTCTCACCTGCAGCACGGCCGATGCCGATGGGAGCTTGCCGTCATCGGACTCGATGAGGATCGTGGCCATGAGTTTCCTCCTGTTGTTCACGAGCAGGCTTGGGACGGTTTTCCTCGAGCCCCTCTGCAGCGTGACGGTCACCAGGTGACGCCACGCTGCGCCAGGGACGCCTCCATCTCCGGACGCTGGACCCCGTCGAACGGACGGCGCCCCGACCACCGGATCTCGAGCGCCTCACAGCACGCACACAGGGTGTCGTCGGATCTCCGGCCCGGAGATGCGGCGCCTGATCGGGTCCCGCCATTTCCTCGAGTCCACCACTCGAGCGCCTCGGCGAAGGCGATGGAGGATCCTGCAGGCGCGAACGCGAGGACGGCGTAGAGGGGGGAGGTTCATCGGTCACACGCCTCCCAGGATGTGTCCTGTGCTGGGACAGAGCGTGTCCCAGCCCCGGGAGATACAGCCGACGGCGAGGAATCCGGGTCCGGCCTCAGGGTCCTGGCCGCTCCGCAGAGCACCTTCGGGGGCTCCTCCAGGCACCGGCCGTCCTGAAGGCCATGCTGGACGGCCGGGGTTGCCACTTGCTGCGGCGGTGTGCACGTGTCGAGCCCATGGCACGGCGATCTCCCTGTGCGCGTAAACCTCACTGTCAGTCGCAGCACAGCGCCCGACGTGCTGGACATGCGCTGGTCCGACGTTCCGGCCGAGGCAGCGAGGTGCAGGACCATATTGACGCCCCGATGTGTCTCCCTCACCGTCTTGTGGCAGGGCGTAGCCGACCCCGAGTGACACCCACAGCCGGGCAGACCGACCAGCGCTGCCAGACGGCCAGGACCGACCCGCCGCCGGCGGCATGAGAGTGGCCTCCGCGTCTGATCGGCGGGCGCAACAGAGCGACCTCGATGGTGGCCATGGAGCTTCATGGATCCGCAGACCAGAGACGTCGTGTCCCGCTGTGCAGGAGCTGCTCACGGCCACGTCCGGGCCGGGCCGCTCCCCGCGTCGAACCAGGAGGAGCCTCGCAGTGGCAGTCAACGCAACACCCGACGCAGGTACGCAGACCGTAGTCGTCGGCAGGGAGTTCCTCGCCGACCTGAGCGACCCGACCGCCGGCCGGGTGGCCATGGCGAGGGAGCTCGCCTCGGAGAACGTGCGGATGATCGCCGACCCCGCGCCGCTGGGTCTCGGCTGCTTCGCGCTGACGACGTTCCTGCTGAGCCTGTTCAACGCAGGTCTGCTGCCGGCGGCGGGCGAGCCGATCGTCTTCGGTGTCGCACTCGCGTACGGGGGTGCGATCCAGGTGCTCGCCGGCATGTGGGAGTTCCGGAAGGGCAATGTCTTCGGCGCGACCGCGTTCACCTCCTACGGCGCCTTCTGGCTGTCGTTCTGGGCGTTCGTCACCTTCTACGCGGCCGACATCCCGGATGCCGGTGACCGGTCGACCGCGGTCGGCTGGTACCTCATCGGCTGGGGCATCTTCACGGTGATCATGTGGGTCGCCTCCCTGCGTACCACCGCGGTGCTGGCCGTGCTCTTCACGCTCCTCGCCGCGACCTTCTTCCTCCTCGGGTTCGGAGACGTGGCGCAGAACGAGACCGTGGTGAGGGTCGGCGGCTATCTGGGCCTCCTCACCGCCGCCGTCGCCTGGTACGCATGCCTGGCGGGGGTCAGTGCGTCCACCTTCGGACGCACGGTGCTGCCCAATCCGCCGCTGTACAAGCTGTGACCCTGTCCGCCGTGGGTGCTGCGGCGACCGGCGTCCTCCACGGCTGAGCAGGACCTGGCGCCCGAGACCGCCGCGCTCCTGCCGGCGGTCGTGCGGGCGCCGCGGTCGACGACGGGCCCGGGCACCCACCGCGCATGGCCGGCGTTCCGCTCGCTCTGGCCCCCACGACCCTCGTGCCGACCGTTCCCGCCGGCCGCTGGCGTGCCCGAGGCCGTCGCGGAGCGCCTCGCCCGCGCTCGTGGGCCGCGACGTGCAGGGCCTTCGCCCGTCGTCCTCCGCTCGAGGGCTGGAGCGACGAGCACGGGACGCCGCTGTGCCGGGGCGGACGACGCGGAGGGGCGCCGTCGAGCCGGCGTCCGGCAGGAGAGTCGCTGAGCCGGCGGGGAGCGCGATGCGGACTGCGCGTGTCCGCCGCGCCGTCCGCCGGCCTGTCGCGCCCGGCGCGTCGGGGACCGGCCCTGGTCGACGTCCGGGCGACGCGGGCAGAGTGCGCCTCGCGGATGCGGAACGGCTCCTCCTCGGTGGGCGACGCCGCCGAGAGGACCCCGCCACGGACCCGTCCCGGCGGGGGAGGAGGTACTCGATGTCGGACCCTGGCCCCGGCTCGCCGAACGAACTCGACGTCGACCCGGAGGTGGCACTCGGACCGGCCGAGGGCGGCCCCGAGCGCCTCCTTGAGCCGATCGTGGACCCGGAGCACCCGGACTACGTCGAGCCGGCGTCGCATGCGGTGCCCGCGCCGGAGGACGCCGGCCGGTGACCATCCAGATCGGGGGATACCAGGGGGCGCGCAGCTGCACCGCAGGCCCCACGCAGGGCGCGCGGAACCTGATGTCGTGGTGGCTCGGCGCCTACGGAAATCGGGGCGCGACGAACCTCGGCATCTACAACTGCCGTCCGGTGAGCGGCGGATCCGTACTGAGCCTCCATGGTGAGGGGCGGGCCGCCGACCTGGGGACCCCGGTCGGGAACGACTGGTCCTGGGGGGTGATGGACACCCTCCGCCTCCACTCGTACGAGCTCGGTCTCCAGTGCGTCATCCACAACCGGCGCATCTGGTCGTCGATAGCGCCGGCCTGGCGCCCGTACTCCGGGTCCTCGCCGCACCTCGACCACGGGCACGTCGAGTTGATGTGGTGGGCTGCCAACGGCGGGCTGACCGTGGATCGGCTCAACCAGGTCATGGCGGGCGGCACACCGCCGCCTCCACCTCCGCCGCCCATGCCGGTGCTGCGGCTGGGGAGCCAGGGGGACGCGGTGCGGAGGCTCCAGGAGACGCTCAACCGCTGGTATCCGAGCCTCCCGCCACTCGTGGTCGACGGCGACTTCGGTCCGAGGACGGACGCTCGGGTGCGGTACTTCCAAGAGCGCTCCGGGTTGGTGGCCGATGGCGTCGTCGGGCCTGCGACCTGGCGGGCCCTGGGGTTCTAGGCCGTCCTGAGGTGGTCCGGCGGGACCGGGTCGTCGGCGCCGTGCGGCCCGCTGCGCCGGTCCGCCACCACGCGCGCCCTTCCGGACCGGCGCGCCCCTGTGGTCTGCTCACCCCCTTCCTCCCCCGCCACGGACCAGCGATGGAGACGCCGTGACCACACCCACCACGCACCCCCAGCGGACCGTCCAGGTCGGCGACATCTCCGTCACGGTCCAGGAGTACGGCGAGGGTGAACCGCTGCTGATCATCAACGGGACGACCCAGTCCCTGGGCTTCTGGGCCGAGAGCGCGCCGGTCCTGGCCAGTCGCCACCGCGTGGTCACCTACGACCTGCGCGGCATGGGCGGGTCGGCGCGAGGGTCGGGGGAGATCAGCGTCGCCTCGCTGGCGGCGGACGCCCGGGGGCTGCTCGACGCGCTGGACATCGAGCGGGCGCAGGTCCTGGGCTACTCCCTGGGCAGCGCCATCGCGCAGGAACTCGCGCTGGCCGCTCCGGAGCGGGTGGCCTCCCTCGTCCTCTACTGCACCTGGGCCCGCACCGACGGCTTCCAGCGCGCGGTCATCACGGGGCTCGCGCACCCGTGGCGCACCGGCGACATCGAGGCCGCGCTCACGGCGCTCGGCATCGCCTTCTCACCTCAGCTGCTCGACAGCCCCGACTTCGGCGAGCTCATCGAGCAGCTGCTGCCGCTGTTCCCGAGCACCCAGCAGCAGGTCCGGACCACCGTGGAGCAGTGGGACGCCGACCTGGCCCACGACACGCTCGACCGGCTCGGCGATATCACCGCGCCCACCCTCGTCATCGCCGGTGAGCAGGACCTGCTCACCCCGCCGTGGCACGGCCGGCAGGTGGCCGAGTCGATCCCCGGGGCGAAGCTGCACATGTTCACCGGCCCGGGCTCCAGCCACGCCCTCGGCGTCGAGCGCGCCGAGGAGTTCCTGCCCCTGGTGCAGGACTTCCTCGCCGAGCACCAGCTCTCCTGACCGACGCCTGGACCCTCCGTCCAGCGCACCTCCGCCCTCTGTCGAGGGGCGTCGCGAGGACGCGTCCCGTCCCGGCCCAGCGAGCCGCCCCACGGGTCGCTGCAGTTCCGCAACCGCTCCTGGAGCACCCCAGTCGGACGGTAATGTGACTTAGGTCACTACCCGGACACTGGAGGTCCCCCCATGACGACGACCACCGAACCGGCACCTGTCCAGGAGCCACGCAGCGACAGTCCCGAGCCCCAGCACGTCGACGTCCTCATCGTCGGGGCAGGGGTCTCCGGGATCGGCGCCGCGCACCACCTCCGGGAACAGTTCCCCGACCGGTCGTTCGTCATCCTGGACGCCCAGGACAACCACGGTGGCACCTGGTGGACCCACCGGTACCCCGGCGTGCGTTCCGACAGCGACCTGTTCACCTACGGCTACCGGTTCAAGCCCTGGCGCGGACCGTCGATCGCCGCGGGGGAGGAGATCCTCAACTACCTCGACGAGGTCATCGAGGAGGACGACCTCGGCCGGCACATCCGCTACCACCACCGCGTCACCGCGGCCAGCTGGTCGACCGAGGACCGTCGGTGGACCGTGGACGTCACCCGCGGCGACACCGGCGAACAGCTGCAGTTCACCACCGACTTCCTGTGGATGTGCCAGGGCTACTACAACCACGAGAAGCCCTACCAGCCGCAGTGGGAGGGCCTGGACCGGTTCCAGGGGCTGGTCATCCACCCGCAGCAGTGGCCCCAGGACCTCGACCTCGCCGGCAAGCGCGTCGTCGTCATCGGCTCCGGGTCCACGGCCGCCACGCTGATCCCGGCGATCGCGCAGGAGGCCGAGCACGTGACTATGCTGCAGCGCTCGCCCTCCTACTTCCTCGCCCCGCCCCTGACGCACGAGCTGGCCGTGACGCTGCGCCAGCTGGACATCCCCGAGGACTGGACGCACGAGATCCTCCGCCGTGCCTACGCCGCCCAGTTCAACGAGCTGGCGCGGATGTCGCTCGAGGCGCCCGACGAGCTGCACACGTTCCTCATGGACTCCCTGAAACCGCTGCTGCCCGACGGCTTCGACATCGAGAAGCACTTCACGCCTCGCTACCGCCCGTGGCAGCAGCGCATCGCGATCGTCCCGGAGGGCGACCTGTTCGCGGCACTGCGTGAGGGGAAGGCCTCGATCGTCACCGACACCATCGAGACGTTCACCGAGAAGGGGATCCGGGTCGGCTCGGGCGAGGAGCTCGAGGCCGACGTCGTCGTCAGCGCCACCGGGTTCAACCTGTCCGCCTTCGGCGACGTCGCCTTCACCGTGGACGGCGAACCGGTCGAGTTCCCCGAACGGGTCACCTGGCGCGGCATCATGATCAGCGGAGTCCCGAACATGGCCTACGTGTTCGGCTACTTCCGGCACAGCTGGACGCTGCGCGCAGACCTCGTCAGCGACCTGGTCTGCCGCTTGTTCGAGACCATGGAGACGAAGGGCGCCACCATGGTCGTCCCGACGCTGCGGCCGGAGGACGCCGACATGCAGATCCGGCCGTGGTCGGACCCGGAGAACTTCAACGCCGGGTACGTGATGCGCTCGCAGCACGTCCTGTTCAAGCAGGGCGACCGGGAGCCGTGGACCCACATGCTGGAGCACGGGGAGGAGGCGGAGCTGCTGCCCAAGGCCGACCTCGAGGACGGGACGCTCGTCTACCGCTGAGCCCTGCCGTCACAGGGGCGGGCGGCTGAGGACACCCGCCCGCCCCTGCCGATCCGACGCAGCGGTCGACACCCGCAGTGGCCGCTACGGCTGCGCCGTGGTCAGGCTCGTCCGGCGGGACCGTCGTCCGACTTGGCGGGCGGGACCAGCGGGTCGGGCACAGGAGTGTCCGCTCCACGGGAGCCGCCCGTGCCGGACACCGGCGGGGGTGGCGTGACCACGACGTCGGTCTCGGCGACGGCGACCGTCTCGACGGTGCCGGTGCCGGTGCCGGTGCTCCGCCTGTCGGACCCGCGCCCGGACAGCTTGTCGATGCTGCCCTGCAGGGGAGCCGGCGCGGCGGCCCTGACCTGCTCCACGGCCTGCTGGACCTCCGGCCGCTCCATGACGCCGGCAGCGGCCTGCTTGATCTGCTCGTACCGGGCCCGTCCGGCGCGCGCGCCGAGCACGTAGCCGACACCGAAACCGAGCCCCAACGACAACCTGCCCATGACTCTCCTCCAGCCCTTCTCCAGTCGTTCCTCGGTCGCGGCGATCGCCTCGGGTACCGCCTCGACTGCCGCGCCCACCGTGAGCATGGCGTGCAGGACCGTCGACCCGGCACGACCGGCGGCGGTGGCCACCCGCGGCACGGCTGCCGCGACCGCCAAGGTGGCCGCATCGGTCGCCCGCAGGGCCGAGTCCGTCCTCGCGCGGGCAGCACGCCAGGCCGCCTGTCCGGTCGTGGTCAGCAGCGGCGCGAGCCGCGTCACAGCGGCGTCGGTGTAGGTCCTGGCCGCCGTCGACGCCTCGCGGGCGCGCTGCGCGGCATCGACGGCCGCACGGCCCACCACCTGAGCACCGGCGGAGGCGCCTCCCTGCGCCAGGCGGCTCGAGGCCTCCAGTGCCGGTCCGGCCGCCGCTGCCGCCTGCACGGCCCGAGCGCGGACGGCGGATGTGCCGGCGAGGGCCCGCTGCACGGCCGACCTCGGCGGGGGAGTGCGGCGCCGCAGCAGGCGTACCGACCCGAGGGACGACCCGCGGCGCAGGCGTGCCGCCGCGACGACGGCGGCTGCCAGGCCGGCGAGCAGGGCCACCGCGGCCGCCATCCCGCGACCGCGCCGCCCGGCGCTGCTCGCGGCGCGCCGACCGACGGCCGCGTCCGGCGCGGACGCGGCCGGTGGGACTCCGGTCGGTGCGGCCGCGGTCGCCTCGGACACGGTCGGCGCGGCCCCGGTCGGCTCCGGCACGGCCGACTCGGACACGGTGGCCTCAGACACGGTGGCCTCGGCCCCGGTCGGCGCGGCCGCGCCCGGCTCGGCCCCGGTCGGCTCGGGCTCGGCGGCCGGCAGGAGGCTGTCCGAGGTGGCCGTCGAGTACTCGATCCCGTAGTGGCGGTAGAGCTCCGCCTCCTGGTCCCGGGACAGCTCACGTGCGGGACCGAACCGTGGCGCGCCGTCGGCGCCGGCCGCGGTGACCGCGACGTGCACCCGGTCACCGCTGCCGGTCGCGTCGAGGAGCGGGACCACGACCGTCACCTCGTCGCGTTCGGCGTACATCCACTCCGGTAGCCCGGTCGCCTCATCAGCCAACAGGGCGGCGCACACCCCGATCTCGGCGCCGTCGCGGTCGACCACCGTCCGTCCGATCCAGTCCCTCGCCGCGTCCCGATCCGGCAGTGTCATGGTTGTTTCCTGTCGTGAGCGACCGGGCCGCCACGTCGACGGCCGTCGCCCGCAGCTACCCAGCAGGTGGCGCGGCAACCCGTCCTGTCGGTCGGACACCGGCACCGCCCGGCCGGTCGGGCCGCCAGCGGGGCCCAGGCGCGGCGTCGCGCCCCACTCGGCGACGGCCGACGCCGATCGACCCACCCGGCGGCGCTCCGCTCCTGCGGTGGGGCAGACACGGTTCGACGGTGTGCCCGGATGCGCAGTCCGCCGTCCAGGAACTGCGCATCCGCGCACACCGTCGAGCCGTCAGCGAGTCAGGGTGGATCCGGGTCCGGCGGTGCTCTCGAGCCCGCGTCCGCCGGCGAGACGTCCTCGCGGGAACGCGGATCGGCTCAGGCGGCCAGCGGGTGGTGGTGGCAGCGGCCACCGGCGGTCGCACGGGCGCCGCACGGCGCACCGGCCCTGGTGCGGCCGCCGCTGTCACCGCAGCGGGCCGGAGCGGCCACGGCCGGCGCGGCCGGCTGCTCGGCCACGGGGCGGGGGAAGGCCAGGACGACGGCGTCGTGCTCCTCGGCCGGAGCGGCCGGGAGGGGAGTGGTGGCAGGGGTCGGGCGGGCGGCCCGGCGATGCAGGACCGTGGCGGCGGTCGAACCGGCGAGGAAGGCGGCGAGGGCGGTGGCGACGTGGCTGGCGCGCATGCCCGCCTCATCGGCGGACGACGTCCACGGCGCGCACCCGGGCGTCACACGGGCCCCACGTGGCGCAGCGCGCTCAGGAGTGGCGTGCATCACCTGTCGCGTCCGGGGGTAGCGGGGGTGGTCCGTTGCCCGTGACGAGGGAGGACCAGCCATGACGACCAAGGTCGAGAGGTCGATCCAGGTCGACGTACCGGTGAACCAGGCCTACAACCAGTGGACCCAGTTCGAGGACTTCCCGCACTTCATGGGCGGGGTCAAGGAGGTCCGCCAGCTCGACGACCGGCGCCTGCACTGGGTCGCCGAGATCGCGGGCGTCCGGCGGGAGTGGGACGCCTCGGTCCTCGAGCAGGAGCCGGACCGCAAGGTCGCCTGGGCCGCCACCAGTGGGGCGACGAACGCCGGCGCGGTCCGGTTCGAGGCCGCCGGCCCGAGCTCGACGATCGTCTACCTGACCCTGGAGTACGAGCCCGAGGGTGTGGTCGAGCAGGTCGGTGACAAGCTCGGGATCGTGGAGCGGCAGGTCAACTCCGACCTCGAGAGGTTCAAGGCGCTCATCGAGGACGAGGGCTACGCCACCGGTGCCTGGCGCGGCTCGATCAACGAGGACCTCGACGTCGGCACGCCCGGGGTCGGGGACGCCGTCGGCTCGCACGGTGACAGCGGCAAGGCCGGGGTGTCGGGGAAGGCCGTCGCCGCCGGCGTGGCGGCCGTGGCCGGCGTCGCGGCGGCAGGTGCCGCCGTGGCCGCGTCGCAGCGGAGTGAGCAGGAGCAACAGCCGCAGGAGGGCGTGCGCCAGCCCCAGGAGGTCACCGTCGTCGAGCAGCCACCCCCGGACGTGGTGCGGGACGACGCGCTGACCACGGAGTCGAACCCGGCGGGCTACACCGCGCCGTCCTCCACCGAGGGCGTCGAGACGGGTGTGCGGGACGGCGGCGACGACCCGATGATCGGTGGCGGCAGCCGCACCTGAGCCGCAGCGGTCGGTGGAGGCGGGAGCTGCACCGCCTCCACCGACCGGCACGGTGGTCGACCCGCACCGCGGACGTGGTCGCGCACCGGACAGGAGGCCTGGCACGCTCGGTGCGTGATGCGCGTCGGCGTGGTGCTGGGCGGTGGCGGCGTCGTCGGCCAGGCGTACCACTCGGGGGTGCTGGCGGTGCTCGAGCACGATTTCGGCTTCGACGCGCGCACGGTCGACGTGATCGTCGGGACGTCGGCCGGCTCCATCACCGGCACGCTGCTGCGGCTGGGCGTCTCGGCCGAGGACCTCGCCGCCTGGACGGTGAAGGCCCCGCTGTCGGACGAGGACGAGGTCCTCCGACACGTGGCCGGCACTCCCGTCCCCGAGCTCGCGCCCTTCAACCCGCTGCACGTCCTGCGCCGGCCCCTGCGGCTGCCGGGGCGGCACATGGTGCAGCGGGCGCTGACCCGGCCGTGGCGGTTCCGGCCGTTGGCGGCCGGC
>DATIMX010000552.1:0-7364 GCA_035474935.1 Geodermatophilus sp.
CCGAGCGTGTAGTTGTCCGGGCTGTCGTCGGGCATCTCGGTGCCGTAGCGGTCCTGCAGCTCGGTCTGCATGGACAGGAAGGCCAGCGAGTCCAGGCCGATGTCGGCGAAGTGGGCGTCCGGGTCGGTCGTGTGCGACGACGCGGGCAGCCCGGCCTTCTCGGTGAGCAGGGTCATGAGGTCGCTGAGAGTGAAGGTCGTGTCGGGCACGGTGTCGTTCCTTCCGGTGGGGTGGCGGGATCCGGCTGCGCGTCTGCGACCGGGGGCTGGACGAGGGAGAGGGAGCCGCGGGAGGCGGGCAGCCCGGGTGTCGGTGCGTCGGCGATGGCGGCGGCCCGGGCGAGCACCTCGGGCAGCTGCCGGTCGAGGAACTGCACGTCGTGGCGGTCGGCGGTGACGTCGGGGTCGCGCAGCAGGGCCCGGTGCAGGGCGATGGTGGTGTGCACCCCGGGGCCCTCGACCCGCAGCTCGGCCAGGGCGCGGTCCATCCGGCGGATCGCCTGCTCCCGGTCGGGGGCCCAGACGACGAGCTTGCCCAGCAGCGAGTCGTAGTCCGGGCTCACCGTGTCGCCCTGCCGGTAGCCGGTGTCGAACCGGGTCCACGGCCCGTCGGGCACCTGCAGGACGTCGAGCCGGCCGGGTGCGGGGGCGAAGCCGCGGGCCGGGTCCTCGGCGTTGATGCGGCACTCGATGGCCGCACCCCGGGGGACGATGTCGGACTGGCGCAGCTGCAGCCGCCGGCCGGCCGAGACCAGGATCTGCTCGCGGACGAGGTCCACGCCGGTGAGCAGCTCGGTGACCGGGTGCTCGACCTGGATCCGGGCGTTCATCTCCATGAAGTACGCCGACCCGGACCCGTCGACGAGGAACTCCATGGTCCCGGCGCCGGTGTAGCCGACCGAGAGGGCGCCGTGCACTGCCAGCCGCCCGAGCTCGGCGCGCTGCTCGGGGGTGAGGTGGCCGGCCGGCCCCTCCTCGAGCAGCTTCTGGTGGCGCCGCTGCAGCGAGCAGTCCCGCTCGCCGAGGGAGACGCCGTTGCCGTGGGTGTCGCAGAGGATCTGCACCTCCACGTGCCGCGCTCCGGTCAGGTGGCGCTCGAGGTAGACGGCGGGGTCGCGGAACACCGCGCGGGCGGTGGCCCGGGTGGCGGTGAAGGCGTCGGCCAGGTCCTCGGCCTCGCGGACGACGGTCATGCCCCGCCCGCCGCCGCCCGCGGCCGCCTTGATGATCAGCGGGTAGCCGATCCGGGCGGCGACCCCCCGGGCCTCGTCGACGCTGCCGACGGGCTCCACGACGCCCGGGAGCAGCGGCAGGCCGGCCTCGGCCATGAGCCGGCGGGCGGTGGCCTTGTTGCCCATCTGCTGCATGACCGCGGGGGGCGGGCCGATGAAGGTCAGCCCCTCCGACGCGCAGATCTCGGCGAAGTCCGGGTCCTCGGAGAGGAAGCCGTACCCGGGGTGGATGGCGTCGGCGCCGGTGCGCAGGGCGGCCTCCACGATGTTGGCCACGTTCAGGTAGCTGCGCCGGGCCGCGGCCGGCCCGATGTGCACGGCCTCGTCGGCCAGGTCCACGACGGCGGAGTTGCGGTCGGAGGTCGAGTAGACGGCGACGACCTCGATGCCCAGCTCGCGGCAGGCCCGGGCGACCCGGACGGCGATCTCGCCGCGGTTGGCGACGAGCACGCGGCCGATCACCGGGACCGTCCCGGAGGCCGCAGCCGCATGATCACCTGGTCGTACTCGACCGACTCGGCGTCGCCCACGAGGACCTCGGCCACCACGCCCGCCTCGTCGGCGACGATCGGGTTCATCAGCTTCATCGCCTCGACGATCCCGACGGTCTGGCCGGGCTCGACCTCGTCGCCGACCCGGACGAACGGGTCGGCTCCGGGCGACGGCGCCGCGTAGAAGGTGCCGACGAGCGGGGAGCGGACGGTCGCCGCCACCTCCACCGCGGGGTCGGCGGGTGCGGCCGGCTGGATGTCGCGGCCGTCAGGGGTCCCCTGCGCCGGGGGCGGGGGGACGGGGGACCCGGCCGGCCGGGCCTCGGCGGCCCACTCGACCTCGATGGCGCGGTCGCCGCTGCGGACGGTGAGCCGGCGCAGCTCGCCGGGCAGGCTGCGCGCCAGCGCCAGGACCTCGTCGTGCAGGTCCGGGGCCTCGTCGTCCGGCCCGGTCGCGGGCGTCGCCGCGATCGTCCGCGGGGGGAACTCACTGGCTGACACGGTCATCCCTCCACCGGCTGCAGGGGACGCTCGTCCCTGCCGATGCGCTCGAGCCGCCGGGACCGGGTGTCCAGCAGCGTCGCCACGTCGAGCCGGCAGACGTCGTCCAGTTCGCGGACGAGCGCGCGGCGCAGCAGGCGGGCTGCCTCGGCGGGGTCGGTGTGGGCGCCACCGGGGGGCTCGGCCACCACCGAGGTGGCGATCCCGGACGCCCGCAGGTGCGCCGCGCCCAGGCGCATGGCGCGGGCGGCGGTCGGTGCGGCCACCGCCGTCCGCCAGAGGATGGCGGCGCACCCCTCGGGGCTGATCACCGACAGGTAGGCGTTCTGCAGGACCAGCAGCCGGTCGGAGGTGCACAGCGCGAGCGCGCCGCCGCTGCCGCCCTCCCCGGTGACCACCGACACGACGGGGACCCGGAGCCGGCTGCTGCGCATGATGATCTCGGCGATCGCGTGCGACTGGCCGCGCTCCTCGGCCTCCGGTCCGGGGTGGGCACCGGGCGTGTCGACGAGGGTGACGACCGGGAAGCCGAAGGCCTCGGCGTGGTCGAGCAGCCGCTGCGCCTTGCGGTAGCCCTCCGGGTGCGGCATGCCGAAGTTGCGGGCGATCCGCTCGCGGACCGTGTGGCCCTTCTCCTGGCCGATCACGACGACGGTGCGGCCGCCGATCGAGGCGACCCCGCCGACCACGGCGGGGTCGTCGGCGAAGGCCCGGTCGCCGTGCAGCTCGACGAAGTCGTCGAACGCGGTGTGCAGGTAGTCCAGGGTGGTGGGCCGCTCGACGACCCGCGCTCGCTGGACGACGTCCCACGGGTCGTCGTCGACCGCGACGTCGACCGGGCTCCCGTCGTCCCCGGCGTCGTCCTCGGCCTCGCCGGGGGGGACGCCGGGCCCGTGCAGGGCCAGCAGGCGGGCGAGCAGCGGCCGCAGGTCGGCCCGGTTCTCCACCCGGTCGACCAGGCCGTGCGCGAGGAGGAACTCGGCGGTCTGGAAGTCGGCGGGCAGCTCGGCGCGGATGGTCTCCTGGACCACGCGCGGCCCGGCGAAGCCGACGTGCGCGCCCCGCTCGCCGACCAGGACCGACGCGAGGGTGGCGAAGGAGGCCGACACCCCGCCGTAGGTCGGGTCGGTCAGCACGCACACCGAGAGCAGCCCGGCCTCGTGGAGCCGGCCGAACGCCTCGCTGGCGCGGGCCATCTGGAAGAGCGAGAAGACGCCCTCCTGCATCCGCGCGCCGCCGCTGGCGCAGACGGTGACGAGGGGCAACCCGCGCTGCAGGGCCAGCTCCGCGGCGCCGCTCACCCGCCGGCCGACCTCGACGCCCATGCTGCCGCCGAGGAAGGCGAAGTCCATGACCGCGACGACCGTCTCGGCGCCGCCGATGCGGGCGGTGCCGACCACGACGGCCTCCGACTCGCCGGAGCGGCGCGCCGCGTCGGCCAGCCGGTCGGGGTAGTCGCGCAGGTCGGTGAAGGAGAGCGGGTCGGTCGTGCCCGGCGGGAACGCCGTCTCGGTGAAGCTGCCCGGGTCGGTGAGCAGGACGATCCGGGCGCGCGCGCTGAGCCGGAGGTGGTGGTCGCACTCCGGGCAGACGTGCAGGTTGCGGTCGAGGCGCTTGCGGTAGAGCAGCCATCCGCAGTCGGGGCAGCTGACCCACCCCACGTGGTCCGCCGCCGCCGCGCCGGACGCGGTGGCAGTCGGCGCGGAACGTGTCATGACGTCCTCCCAGTCGCCCGGAGCGGTCTCACTCGGAGGACGACCAGTGGTAGAAGCGCCGGGCCATCGCGTCCTGCGGGGAGCGCCAGCCGGGGTCGTAGGCCTCGATGAACGGCCGGAGGTCCTCGCTCACGGCACGGAAGGCCGGCAGCGACTGGGCGATGCGCATCGCCTCCGGCGCCGGCCGGTCGAAGTCGATGAGGTGCACGTAGATGTCGTGGAACTGGTACAGGGACCGGTTCCGCACACCGATCTCGTGCGGCATCGAGGTGGCGTCGTAGCGGCCGAAGACCTCGGCCACCTTGTCGGCGTCGGCCGGCGCCATCCTCGCGATGATCATGGTCTGGTGCACGGGTGTCTCCCAGCGTCGCTGCGGTCCGGGGAGGGGCTCGGGACACGACGACGCTAGGGAGCCGGCGGGGGTCGGCACATCGGCCACAGGTGCAGTTCGAGGGCACGCCCCGGGGAGGGTGGGGGGTGTGCGACCGCCCTGCCCCGGACGCAGCAACGCCGTCCGGACGTCGGGGGGCGACTCATCCAGGAGGACGACCCCCGAGCACACCCGGGACGTAAGACCCCAGCCCAGAGGGGCGGGGGCCCCTACCCGGGTATGAACTCGCCGACGGTTCGTGTTCGGCTCGCCCGGGACCGTGGCGACCGGCACCATGGCGGGCCTAACTTCCGGAACCGACCTGACGGTGCCCCTCACGGGGCCGGACAGGAGTGGAGCTGACACGCATGGCCGAACCGGATGACGCCGTGTCCGCTTCAGGTGTGCCCGACGCCGATGCGCCGGTCCGGGTGCTGATC
This sequence comes from Geodermatophilus sp., assembly GCA_035474935.1. GTDB lineage: Bacteria > Actinomycetota > Actinomycetes > Mycobacteriales > Geodermatophilaceae > Geodermatophilus. The sequence continues at coordinate 4,749 of DATIMX010000552.1, forward strand.
TGCGACGACCACGAGGTCTTCCGGCACGGCCTGCGCGCGGTGCTCCGCCAGATCCCCGGTGTCTGCGTCGTGGCGGAGGCGGCCTGCGTCGGCGAGGCGCTCCCGCTGGCCTCCACGGCCCGACCCGACGTCACCCTGATGGGCGTCGACGGGCAGGGGCCCGTCCTCCCGGACCTGGTGCGCGAGATGACCGGGACGGGCACCCGCGTCCTGCTGCTCGGTGAGGTCGGCGCCGCCAGCGACCTGCTCGAGGCCCTGCGGGCCGGGGCGCGTGGCTACGTGCACGCGGCCGTCAGCTCGCAGCGGCTGATCGAGTGCGTCCGCGCGGTGGCCCGTGGGGAGACCGTCCTGGACGCCAACGTCACCGGGGAGCTGCTGCACCGCCTGGACGACGTGGCGCGGTCCGGGGACGACGGGGAGCCCCGGGCGCACGGCCCGCTCACCGCCCGGCAGCAGGCGGTCGCCGAGCTCGTGGCCGAGGGCCTGACCAACGCGGAGATCGCCGAGCGCCTGCAGCTGAGCCGGGCCACCGTGAAGGGCCACATCACGGTGGCGCTGCGTCGCCTGGCCCTGCGGGACCGGACCCAGCTGGCCATCCACGTGCACCGGAGCACCCGCCCCGGCCCCGGATGAGGAGTGGAGCCCGCCGGTTGCTGAGCGGGGTGGAGCCACCGTCGCGCGAGCTCCTGTGAAATAGCTGTGAATTATTTCGACAGAACCTGCCAGTACGAGGTTAGAGTCACTCCAGTCCGGAGGAGACGGACGCGTGTCGGAACTGTCGGTCCGTCGGGCGGGAGCCTTGACGGGGGGACACAGGGGGAACGACATGGACCATTCCGTGGTCATTGCAGGGGCGGGACCGGTGGGAGACCCACGGCAGCACGCGGCGGGCCCCGTGCCCGCGCCTCGGTCCGGCGGGCCCGTGCCCGTCCGGCCGCACGCCGTCCGGCCGCCGACGAGTCTGGTCTGCGTGCTGCTCTGCGAGGACCGCGAGGTGTTCCGCACCGGGTTGCGGGTGGTCCTGGAGAACGAACCCGACATGGCGGTCGTGGCCGAGACCGCCCACCTCCCCGAGGCCCTCGAAGCGATCGAGGGTGAGGGCACCGTGGTGGTCGTCGTCCGGCAGGGCCTGGTCGCCGGCGACGCCCTCCCGCTGCTGCGCACCCTCTGCCGGCAGAACGCCGCCGTCCTCGTGCTCGCCGAGCCGGAGACGGACTCCGAGCACGAGCTGGTCGAGATCCTGCGCGCCGGCGTCCGCGGCTACCTGCCCCGGCGCTCGGGGGCGCAGCGGCTCGTCGACGGCGTGCGGGCGCTGGCCCGCGACGAGGCCGCGCTCGACCCAGCGGCCACCAGCCACCTGGTGCGCCACCTGACGACCGGGTGGCAGCCGCGGTCGGCTCCCGCACTGCGGCCCCTCGACCGGTTGACCGACCGGCAGCGCGAGGTCGCCGAGCTGGTCGCCCAGGGGCTGAGCAACGAGGAGATCGCCGGCCGGCTGTTCCTCAGCCTGGCGACGGTGAAGAGCCACCTGACGACGTCGATGCGCCGTCTGGGCGTCCGCTCCCGGACCGAGCTGGCCATCCTGGTCACCCGGGGGCGCTCCCCGGCCGCCTGAAGAAGGACCCCGTCCTCCCCACCCTTCGCAGGCTCAGGGCGGGGCCCGGGACGGGGCCGCAATGCGGGCGAGCCCGGCGCACCGTCGCGCTGTTCCCGACACCTCCGCGCTGCTGCAACGGCGCGAACGCGGGTGGAACGGCGCGACAGTGGTCGGTCGGGGAGGTCGGGGCCGGCCCGGACCAGGACGCGCGTCACTGTGAGCGGCGTGACGGTCGCGTGCCGGAATGGGCGGCCCCCGTCGCGGCGATGGAACTACCCGTGGACCTGTTCTCTCCTGTGACCCTGGGCGGCATCGAGCTCGCCAACCGCGTCGTCATGGCCCCGCTCACCCGCATGCGCTCCGGCGCCTCCGGCGTCCCCGGGGACCTCGTCGTCGAGCACTACCGGCAGCGCGCCGGCGTCGGGCTGATCATCACCGAGGGCACCTACCCGAACCACGAGGGCCAGGCCTTCGTCGGCCAGCCCGGCATCGTCACCGACGAGCAGGTCGAGGGCTGGCGCCGCGTGGCCGAGGCCGTGCACGCACGGGGCGGCAAGATCGTCCTGCAGGTCATGCACGGCGGCCGGGTGACCCACCCCGACGTCAACGGCGGCCGCCGTGTCGTGGCCCCGAGCGCGATCGCGATCGACGGCGAGGGCCACACCTCGACGGGCAAGCAGCCCTACCCGGTGCCGCATGCGCTGACCGTCGACGAGGCGCGGCAGACCCTGCAGGACTTCGTCTCCGCCGCCAAGCGGGCCATCGAGGCCGGCCTGGACGGCGTGGAGATCCACGGCGCCAACGGCTACCTGCTGCACGAGTTCCTCTCGCCGGCGTCCAACCAGCGCACCGACGAGTACGGCGGCACGCCTGCGAACCGGGCGCGCTTCGTCGTCCAGGTGGTGACGGCGGTGGCCGCGGCCATCGGCGCCGGCAAGGTCGGCCTGCGGATCTCGCCCGAGCACAACATCCAGGACGCCTACGAGACCGACCGGGACGACGTCCGGGCCACCTACGGC